>NZ_JBFUBD010000009.1:0-55773 GCF_056405935.1 Polaromonas sp. P1_E3 | reverse complement strand
CATCGACTCTGACATTTTGGTAAAACCACGCATGTCGCAAAACATGACTGTCAACTCTTTGGTCGTCGCCCTCATGCTGTAGCTGTCAGGGTCCTTCACCATCTCATCAACCAGCTCGGGAGGTACGTAAGTTCCGAAGAGATGAGCCAACTCGCGCTTGGATCGGCTTTCCACGAAATACCCGTAACTCATATTCAACGCAAATGCGGTCAGCGCCATCACCAACGCACTGGCCAGCGGCAGCACCAAGCCGAAACCAGAATACAACCAGAAATTCAGGCCGGTTATGGCGGCGATCACGGCGAGACTGACAAGAACAGCTCGGGAAGCGGAGAGCAAAGGCAATGCGAAGGCTAGCGTCAATCCCGACAAAAGCAGAATGACCACTTCGAACCCGATGGCATAGTCCGGCTTGACAAATACCTTTCCATCGAGAAAACCCGAGATCACATTGGCGTGCGTTTCTACACCTGGGTAGGTTTCTCCCACCGGCGTCACCCTTAAATCGAGCAGGCCAGGCGCTGTGGTGCCGACAAGGACGATCTTGTCCCTGAGCGTACCGGGCGCGAGGCGCTTCGCGAGGATGTCGGCCGCTGATATATACCGGAAGGAGCCGCCATTCGCTCCGCCATTACCCCTGAATGGCACCAGAGTGGCGACACGGTCATCAACTGGAATCGCCAAGGTCTTATTGCCCTGCTTGAGCAAAATACTTTCGAGTCCCTGATAGTTGCGGGTCAGGAATTTTTCCTGCGGAAAGCCTGGCTCCACTTTGGGCAAACCCGCAAGCATGCGAAACATGGCGAGCGCCAATGATTCGTAATATTGGCCCTTGAACTCCGCCAGGAGGGGAATGGAACGAACCACGCCATCACCCTCGGTAATGGAGTTAAAGAATCCGCCTAGAGGGGCCGCCTTGGCCAGTAACTCTATATTCGCCCCATATCCGTTCCAACTGGTGAACTTGATGGGGCGGCCGCCAAGCGCATCGCTACCCATAACCGGTGGCGGAAGGACACCGTTGACCCTTCCATCCCTGTCGCTGGTGAAGTAATACCCCAACACCACCGGGCGTTTTTCAATCGCCTTCGCAAAAATTGCGTCGTAATCCAGACTGGTCTGCAGCTGGCTGAGTTTCTCCGAAAATCCCGGCTGGTCTTTCAGTTCTGCCTGCGCGAGCTGCTTGAGCCGTTTTAGACCTGAACTTTCGTCGGCCTCGGCAAATACGACGTCAAACCCCAATAAAGCCGTTTTCTGGCGGTCCTGCAGCTCTTCGACCAACTCCGCCAGCTTGTTCCGGCCCCAAGGCCAGCGACCAACCTCTGCAAGACTCTTCTCATCAATGTCAACAATGACAATGCGCTCGTCCAGTGTGTGCGGCATGGTTGCACGAAGGCGCGCATCATAAATGATGTCGTCAAGTCTTTGCAGCACGCCAATGCGAACGACTCCACTGGCATGCATCAAGGCAAAAACCAGCGGAATCAACGTGACGGCGATACGAGGCCAGTGCCGGGAGAGGAGTCTCATGCGACCTCGTTGGAAGAGTGCTTGCGGTCCGCTTCTGCGAATCGCTCAGCACTGATATCAGTGTTGGACGAACTGCATTTGCGTTCCCGCCAGCTCAAGCATGTCGCCATTTTTCAGGACAACCGGCTCAGCCCCAATGGGGGCTCCGTTGAGCGTCGGTTTGCCAGAGCCCTCCACATGGGCAACGACGAAACCCTGAGGCCGCTTGGTGATGGCGGCAACCGCTACCCCTGGTTTCCCGATGGTCGTGACGACCTTCACCAGCGCCACTTCACGGCCAGCGGCAGCACCCGACATCACTTTGATAGCCGCCGTAAGACCCATACCGGCCTCTGCTGAAGCCACTGGAGCGCCTGCCGGTGCCGGGGGAGCAAGACCTGCGGAGCCCGCCTTGATGATCATGGTTTTCTCGAAACCTGCAGGTGCGGCCTCGTTGACATACTTGATCTTGTACTTGCCAATTTCAACAGTGTCGCTGTTTTGCAGCAGCAGTTTTTTGACGGCCTTGCCATTGACGTATGTGCCATTGGTGCTGTTGAGATCTTCCAGATAGACCTCGTTGCCGGACATTTGCAATACAGCATGCTCCCCGCTGACTGCTAGGTTGTCGATAACGATGTCGTTGTAAGGCCTACGCCCCAAAGAAGTCCGGTCTTTCGTTAACTGGACTTCCTTGATCACAACGCCGTCAATAGAGACGATCATTTTCGGCATGGCCGACTCCTGTCTGTTTGTAATATTTCAGTCACCGCTATTTTCCCAGCATTCTGGACAAAAGGCCGCGCTTGGTCGAGTCTTCTTTCGCGTATGCCAGCAGTACGGAAATATTATCGCGTCCGCCAGCCTCATTCGCCGCCACAATCAGCTGCTTTGCTTTTTGCTCCAGGGTCCCTGCGCCTGTAAGAATAGCCGCAATACCCGCATCTGCAACCATGTCCGACAGCCCGTCAGAGCACATTAAATAAAGGTCTCCTGCATCTACACGATGCTCATTGACCTCCACCAGTACTGTGTCTTCCACACCCAGCGCGCGTGTAACCAGGTTCTTGTTCAACGAAGTCAGGGCCTGTTCGGGGGTGATCAACCCGGCGTCAATCTGCTCCTGCAGCAGCGAATGGTCTTTAGTGATCTGTTGCAATTCCTGGCCGCGCAGGCGGTAACAACGGGAGTCTCCAATATGACCCAGCATCAATCGCCCGTCCTGGAACACGCCTACCACCAACGTAGTGCCCATTCCTGCATATTGGGGATTGGAGTTCGCCGCATTAAAAATGGAATGATTGGCATTTTCCACGCAGATTTCGAGAGCGCGGCGCACCTCCTTGCCATTGGCGTGCCTGCCTGCCTGGGAGAGCCAACGGCCCATTTCCGACTTGATGAAGGCGGCGGCCATGCCACTTGCAATTTCGCCTGCGTTATAGCCGCCCATCCCGTCCGCCAGGATGCAAAGCCGCGTTGCAGCATCAAAGGCAACTGCGTCCTCGTTGTTGTCTCTCGTCAACCCCGGGTCGGTATGTGTACAAATCTCGTAGTTCATCTTGTTCGTGTCGTCACTGGGTGTCGGTATCGGCGGCAGGCGCTTTGGAAACCACGGTTTTCTCAAACGTCTGCGCACCGTCGACATTCACCGCCTGGGTCGCATCATAGGTCCTTGGGCCGGCAGCCGGCGCAGCGGCTGATTGAACGACCGTGGCGTCAAATTGAACTGCCCGTGCATCCTGTTGAGGGGCAAACGACGAAACCGGCGCGGAGCCTTCCATCGCAGCAATAACGGCGCGCAAATCCGCCGCCAGCTGGTCGCCATCCTGGTATCGCAGCTCTGGCTTCTTGGCCAGAGATAGCGCTACCACTTCGGCCAGCCGCACCGGCAGTTCCTTCCGGATGATACGGATATCGGGGGCTTCTTCGTTCGCGATCTTGTACATCAACTCAGCCATGGAATCACCCCTGAACGGCAAAACCCCGGCCAGCATCTGAAACAGCATGACGCCCAGCGAGTACAGGTCCGAGCGCCCGTCGACTTTTTTGCCGGCAATCTGCTCGGGCGACATGAAGCTGGGCGTACCCAGCACAAGCCCGGTCTTGGTTTTGCTTGAATCCGTGATGCGCGCGATGCCGAAGTCGGTCACCTTTACCGTGTCGCTTTCAATCTCGTACATGATGTTGGCGGGTTTGATATCCCGGTGCACCACGTTCTGCTTGTGCGCATAAGCCAGGGCTTCAGCGACCCGAGCCACGATGGAAAGCACCTTGGGCACCGGCAGCAAATGGCCGTCTTTGGTGACATCGGCCAGATCCTTGCCTTTGAGGAACTCCATGGCAATGAAAGCCAGGTCATGCTCCTCGCCGGCATCAAAGATCGTGACAATGTTCTGGTGCTGCAGCCGGCCAGCGGTCTCGGCCTCCCTGAAGAAACGCTCTCGCGCATCGTCAAGCTCCTCACCCTCGAACTCCTGGCTCAAGGCCATGGTCTTGATTGCGACGACACGGCCGATTTTCGGGTCCTTGCCGAGGTAAACGACGCCCATGGCACCCTTACCCAGCTCCTTCTCAACCTGATAACGACCCAGCATGGGCTTTTCAACACCACCGCCGTCAAGCAACATGGTCCCACCCGGGTGCGCCCCACCACCCCCAAGAATCACGGTTTCCGAGAGGTTCTTTGCCCGATTGAGCTTGGACTGCAGGTCTTTATGGTTCTTGTTGTAGGTGGCCATGTACTCGTACACAGCCTGCGCTTTGTTGAATTGCCGTTTCCGTTCGAAATCCAGCGCGAGGTTGTTCATGTTGTCCATCAACGCATCGGTGAACGGCACGCGGCGGAAACGGTCGAAGGCCATGTCGAGCTGGCCCTGGCCCTGGAGCGCCAGGCCCATCATGCGGTTGGTTTCAGCCGATTCCTCGTCGGACTTGAGCTTGCCGGCCTCAGTCATGAGGAAGCGTTTGGTGGTCAATGCCAAATGGCCAATCACCAGCAGGGCAGCAGGAAAGACAAACTTGAGCCAGGTCGCGGCCGCCGACAGCAAGGCGAATTCGACTACCAGCAAAACCACGAACAGCAACAGCGTGATGATGGCCGCCTTACCAGCTGATAGCCGGGGCAAGCCAGCAACAAGATACGCCACGACCACCAGCAGCACAGCCAAAGTGGCCCAGACGCCCCAACCGGGCTGCACGATGAAATGCTCACTCAGGATGCTTGAGGTGATGTGCGCAATGGTTTCTGCCGGCGAAAGTCCCGGACCTGCCGGTGTTGGAAACTGCGTACCAACCCCCGCCGCGGTGGCGCCGATGATCACGATCTTGTCGGCGTATTTGGCCGCAGGAATCTTTCCGGAAATCACGTCATAGAACGAATCAACCGCAAAGGCCGGCCGGCCGTCCTTGCCCTTGTAAAACTGGGGAAGCATCAGGGCGGAATCATCGGTCTTGATGACCAGCTTGCCGATCTGCACGGATTCGCCCACATTGAGTTTGATGTCGGCAGGCCCCAGGTTCAGGCTCTTGGCCGCAGCGAGCAAACTCATGGAGGGCACGGCCTTCCCATAATAGTTAATCAGCAAGGGCTCCTGCCGCACGGCACCGTCTACGTCGGGCAACTGGTTCAGGTGGGCAATGCCTGCCGCCGCCGCACCTATTAGTTCGATGGGTTGCTGACCGCGGATGGCCGGCAAGGAAAATCCACTCAGCTCATCTACGGCGCTCTTCAGAGCGTAAGCAGGCAGAGGATTGTCGGGTCGCCCTTGCGGCACCCCCAGCGAAAAAACCGAAGGCACCAGGACGTTGCCAGCCTTGGCCATGCTGGCTGCGAGCTTGGCGTCCGTGTCCAGGGCAATTTCAGCCTCAGCGATAACTTTGCCGAGTTGCTCGGGCAAGCCTCCCTGAGGCGCCGCAGCAGGATCCGCCACCGGCCCGAGTGCTTCCTTGATTTTACGAATAAAAACCAATCCCCGATCTGTCTGGGGCTCAAAAAAGAAGGCCGTGTGCGCAATGGTTTTAGCCTTGGCAGCTGAAAGCTGCTCAATGAGCTGCGCATGAACGTCTCTCGGCCACGGCCATCGTCCAATGTTGGCGATGCTCTGGTCATCGATCGCAATTATGGCTATGCGGTCTGAGGGTTGCCTTGAGGTGCTGGTGCTTGCATAGTCGTAGTAGCGACGCTCAAGCGTGCCGAAAAAATCGGTCAGGCCATGCAGAAAAAGGACGGCCAGCACCACCAGAACGCCCACAAACCAGTCGGCTCGCCAGAACTGACTCAGTTTTCTAGATGTTTTGGCCACTTCCCGTCCCTTGTCCTGATTCACGTTGCATAGCCCAGCCGTTTTTGTAATTGCTTTGTACTATCGGTATCTCCGGCCACAAAATTTCGTGCGCCCATTACCGCCCGCCGACTGTTTCGGCAGGTTACAAGTCTCCTGACAATGGACATTAACAGACGGGGTGCGGCTGGACAAGCGACTTCTGCACCGCAAGCGTGCTGACTGTTGCAAATAAGTGGTTTTCTGGTATGCGCGGCGCGCATGCGTCCACCACAGGCGGATGAACGTCAAAAAGGCGGGCCGCCGCCGGGGACTGTGGCGAGGGGCCCGCTACACCCCCTCAGGCGGAAGGCGCGTTTTTCTGCTGCCGTTTGGTCAGATAGGTACCCAAGGCCACCACCAATACGGCACCCAGGATGCCGCCGGCCGTTACAGTGTGCTCACTCACAGGGCCGAAATAGCTCACCACGGCGGGATCCGTCAACAACATCTCACCCGCCAGGAAGCCTAGAAGAGCCGCGCCGATAGTAATGATGATGGGGAAGCGCTCCATCACCTTGGTTAGCAAGGTGGCGCCAAAAATAATCAGTGGAATGCTCACCAGAAGGCCGAGCACCAGCAACGGCAGGTTGCCCTTGGCGGCTGCGGCAACAGCCAGCACATTGTCCAGGCTCATCACAAGATCGGCAATCAGGATGGTACGGATGGCAGCGGCCATACCGTTGATTTCATGGCCTTCGCCATCTTCGTCTTCTTCGCCCTTGAGAAGGTCGACGCCGATATAGACCAGCAGGACCGCACCAATCATCTTCAGGTAGGGCAAGCTCAGCAACTGTATTGCCACAATGGTCAGCACGATACGCATGACGATTGCGGCGGCGCTGCCCCAGAAAATGGCCTTGCCTCGCTGCTCCGGTTTGAGCGTCCGGGCGGCCATGGCAATCACCACAGCGTTGTCGCCCGACAGCACGATGTTGGCAAGAAGGATGGAGCCGAAAGCGCTCCAGAAGAGGGGGGACGCGAGGTCCAGTCCAAAAAACATGGCAGCTCCTGTTAGGAATTAAAAAAGCGCCGGAAAGCGCTTTTTTTGTTTTGGAGAGTCTAAGCCGCAATAAGCCCATCTCGATTGGTATTACTGCTTATCTGCTTGACCGCGGTCAAGTTTTCAAATCACTTTTTGGCGGCGCGCTTAAAGCAACGCCTTGAGCAACTTGGCCATTTCCGACGGATTGCGCGTCACGGTGAAGCCGCAAGCCTCCATGATGGCCAGCTTGGCATCAGCCGTGTCGGCGCCGCCGGAAATCAGCGCACCCGCATGGCCCATGCGTTTGCCGGCCGGAGCCGTCACACCGGCGATGAAACCGACGATGGGCTTTTTCATGTTGGCCTTGCACCATTGGGCGGCTTCTGCTTCGTCCGGGCCGCCGATCTCGCCGATCATGATGACCGCGTCGGTGTCCGGATCGTCATTGAAGGCTTTCATCACATCAATGTGCTTGAGACCATTGATCGGGTCGCCACCGATACCGACGGCGCTGGACTGACCCAGGCCGATTTCGGTCAGTTGCGCCACAGCTTCATAAGTCAGCGTCCCGGAGCGGCTGACCACACCGATACGGCCCTTGCGGTGGATGTGACCGGGCATGATGCCGATCTTGATCTCGTCGGGAGTGATCAGGCCCGGGCAGTTGGGGCCCAGCAGCAGGGTTTTTTTGCCGCCGGCGGCTTCCTTGGCTTTCATGCGGTTGCGCACTTCCAGCATGTCACGCACGGGGATGCCTTCGGTGATGCAGATGGCCAGGTCCAGGTTGGCTTCAACAGCTTCCCAGATGGCGGCGGCAGCGCCTGCAGGCGGCACGTAGATAACCGACACGGTCGCGCCGGTCGCCTTGGCAGCTTCAGTCACATTGGCAAAAATCGGGATGCCTTCGAAGTCTTCGCCGGCTTTCTTGGGGTTCACACCGGCCACAAAGGCTTCTTTGCCGTTCGCGTAGTCGCGGCACATGCGGGTGTGGAACTGGCCCGTCTTGCCCGTGATGCCCTGGGTGATGACTTTGGTGTTTTTGTTGATGTAGATCGACATGTTTGTGTGCTCCTGGGGCTTACTTGACGGCGGCCACGATTTTGGTCGCGGCTTCAGCCATGGTGTCTGCGGCAATGATGGGCAAACCGGAGTCCGCCAGCATTTTCTTGCCCAGGTCTTCGTTGGTGCCCTTCATGCGCACGACCAGCGGAACCGACAGGTTCACGGCCTTGCAGGCGGTGATCACGCCGTCGGCGATGGTGTCGCACTTCATGATGCCGCCGAAGATATTGACCAGGATGCCTTTGACATCGGGGTTCTTCAGCATGATCTTGAAGGCTTCGGTGACTTTTTCAGCCGTTGCGCCGCCGCCGACATCCAGGAAGTTGGCCGGCTCGCCGCCGAACAGCTTGATGGTGTCCATGGTGGCCATGGCCAGGCCTGCGCCGTTGACCAGGCAGCCGATATTGCCGTCCAGGCTGATGTAGGCCAGGTCGAACTTGCTGGCTTCGACTTCGGCTGGATCTTCTTCGTCCAGGTCGCGGTAGGCGACGATTTCGGGGTGTCGGAACAGCGCGTTGGCATCGAAGTTGAACTTCGCGTCCAGGGCCATGACTTCGCCCTTGCTGTTGCGGTTCAGCGGGTTGATTTCAACCAGAGACGCGTCGGTTTCCATGTAGCACTTGTAGAGCTTTTGCAGGATGTCGACGGTTTGTGCCACGGAGTCGGCGGGCATACCGATACCGGAAGCGACTTCCCTGGCCTGGGCGTCCGTCATGCCGACCAGCGGGTCGACGAACACCTTGATGATTTTTTCAGGATTCGAGTGAGCCACCTCTTCGATGTCCATGCCGCCTTCGCTGGAGGCGATGAAAGCCACCTTTTGCGACTCGCGGTCGGTCACGGCCGAGATGTAGTATTCCTTGTTGATGTCGGCGCCGTCTTCAATATAGAGACGGCGGACTTTCTGGCCCTCAGGGCCGGTCTGGTGCGTCTTGAGCTGCATGCCGAGGATCTCGCCGGCAATGCGCTTGACGTCTTCAATGGTTTTGGCAACCTTCACGCCGCCGCCCTTGCCGCGGCCGCCCGCGTGGATCTGGGCCTTGACCACCCACACCGGGCCGCCAAGTTTCTGGGCGGCTTCGACCGCTTCCTGCACCGTGAATGCCGGGATGCCGCGCGGCACAGGCACACCAAAATTGCGCAAGATTTCCTTGCCCTGGTACTCGTGAATTTTCATGAAAAACCTTCAGAATTCAGTAAAAGTGGGGGGTGCAACAGGGATTTGGGCAGGGCGATGGGGTGTCGGATAGAGGCCACACCGGCCCAAAAAACCACGTCGGCGGTCACTGCACGCAGCAACGCAGAACTGTATCATGGTGCGACGCACAATTCCTGTGCCCGCCTGACACCCTGAATTGGGCCGAAATGGCCTTTTCGAGCAGCCAGGCTGCCCACTTTGCACCTTGTTTTGTACCTGGAAGCTCATGCCTAAAGTATTTATTGACGGAGAAGCCGGCACCACGGGCCTGCAAATCCGCGAGCGGCTGCAAGCCATGCCGCAAATCGAGCTTGTCAGCATCGCGCCTGAGCTGCGCAAGGATGCGGCCGCCAAGCGCGCGCTGATGGCGCAGGTCGACATGGTGATCCTGTGCCTGCACGATGACGCGGCGCGCGAGTCGGTCGCCATGATCGACTCCTTGGCGGGCAAAAAGCCCAAGATCATCGATGCCTCTACCGCCCACCGCACCGTGCCGGGCTGGGTGTACGGCTTTCCTGAATTGACCCAGTCGCAGCGCGGGGCCGTGGCCGCCGCCGACCGCGTCGGCAACCCGGGCTGCTACGCCACCGGCGCGATCGCGCTGGTCCGTCCGCTGGTCGACGCCGGCGTGGTTCCAGCCGATTTTCCTTTGAGCCTTCCGTCCGTGAGCGGTTACTCCGGCGGTGGACGGCAAATGATTGAGGATTACGAGGCCGGCACGGCACCGTTGTTTGAGTTGTACGGCCTGGGCCTGAAGCACAAGCACCTCGCCGAGATCATGAAATACACGGGCCTTACGCGCCGCCCGATATTTATTCCTTCGGTAGGCAACTTCAAGCAGGGCATGCTGGTGCAGCTGCCTTTGCATCTTGATCTGCTACCGGGCAAGCCGACCGCTGCCAAGCTGCATGACGTGCTGGCCAAACACTACGCCGGCAGCGAATGGGTGACGGTGGAAGCCGCCCCTGAGTCGGGCAAGCTGGATGCACTGGCACTCAACGACACCAACAAGATGGAACTGCGCGTCTTCGCCAATGAAGAACACCATCACGCGGTGCTGGTGGCGCGGCTGGACAACCTGGGCAAGGGTGCGTCGGGCGCGGCCGTGCAGAACTTGAAGTTAATGCTGGACATATAGCCCCCACGGTCGCGCACTTCGTGTCGCTTCCTGCCCCCCGAGGGGGCCGCCCGCCCTCCGGCCCGGCAAAGCCGGTTCCGGGGCTCATGCTGGCTTGAAGAGGGGGATGAGGGGGGTCAATCCTCGTCAGCTTGGGACACCACGCGGCGGATCACGTCACCGCCAAAACCGCGCGACGCCAGAAAGCGCATCTGCTTTGCCCGCGCCGCGGCGTCAGGCGCCGGCCCGTCGAACTTCCTGCGCCAGATATCCCGGGCGCGCTCCAGCTCACTGCCTTTGAGGCTGGCCACCGCCCCGGCGACACGTTCGGCGCTCAAGCCCTTGGTCAACAACTCATGCTTGATGCGCGCTGCACCAAACCGCCCGGCACGCCGGTTGATGACTGACTCGACCACCCGCGCTTCACTGATCAAATCCTTGGCCTCCAAGTCATCGAGCACCTGGGCCAGCTGGCCGGGGGTTTCCTCATGCGGGGCCAGCTTGCGTTCCAGCTCCGCGCGTGAATGCTCGCGCGCGGCCAGGTAACGCAGCGCGCGGCCTTTGAGGGAAAGGCCAAAACCCGCACGGGAGGCGGGTTTGGCTGGTTTGTGATCTACCGGATTTTCCATGGCTAGAAGGCCAAGCCCAACACGCGCGCTATTCTTTTAATAGCTGCTGGCGCATGCTCCAACTGGGCTGGAGCCTTATTTGGCATTAAAAATCAGGCGGCCGCCTTGGCGGGCTTTTCAGCCTTTTCGGCTTTCTCGGCCTTGGCCGGCTTTTCAGCCGGGGCGTCGACGCCACCGGCGACCTGCACCAGCGGGATGCCCAGCGATTCACGCACCTTGTTTTCGATCTCGATGGCGAGTTCGGGGTTTTCCTTCAGGAACTCACGCGAGTTGTCGCGGCCCTGGCCGATTTTTTCGCCGTTAAAGGCATACCAGGCGCCGGCTTTTTCGACGATATGGCCGGCCACACCCAGATCCAGCACCTCGCCCAAGCGGCTGATGCCCTCGCCGTAGAGGATGTCGAACTCCGCCGTCTTGAACGGCGACGCCACCTTGTTCTTGACCACCTTCACCCGCGTTTCGTTGCCGATCACCTCTTCGCCCTTCTTGATGGAGCCGATGCGGCGGATATCGAGGCGCACCGAGGCGTAGAACTTCAGCGCATTGCCGCCGGTGGTGGTTTCGGGCGAGCCGAACATCACACCGATCTTCATGCGGATCTGGTTGATGAAAATGACCATGCAGTTGGCCTTCTTGATAGTGGCAGTGAGCTTGCGCAGCGCCTGGCTCATCAGGCGGGCCTGCAGGCCAGGGAGCGAGTCGCCCATTTCGCCTTCCAGTTCGGCCTTGGGCGTAAGCGCCGCCACCGAGTCGACCACGATCAGGTCGACCGCGCCGGAACGGGTCAGCGAATCCACAATTTCAAGCGCCTGCTCACCGGTGTCGGGCTGGCTGATCAGCAGGTCTTGCAGATTGACGCCCAGCTTTTGCGCGTACTGGATATCCAGTGCGTGCTCGGCATCGACAAAGGCGCAGGTGCCGCCCAGCTTTTGCATTTCGGCGATGACCTGCAGGGTCAGCGTGGTTTTGCCGGACGACTCAGGGCCGTAGATTTCAACGACACGGCCGCGTGGCAGGCCGCCAACGCCCAGGGCGATGTCCAGACCCAGCGAGCCGGTGGAAACGACCTGAATGTCTTCGATCACTTCGCCGTCGCCCAGCTTCATGATGGTGCCTTTGCCGAACTGCTTTTCGATCTGGGCCAGGGCGGCCTGCAGGGCCTTGGCCTTTTCGGTGTTCAGGGCGGCGCTTTGTGCAGGGTTTTGGGCGGGGTTCAGTTTGCTGGTCAGTTCCATGAAAAACTCCTTGAAAATCAATGATGTAAAACTTTTTGCTATTGATTCCAGCCTCTGCTTTTAATCACAGCGCTGGATGCATGACCAGTACTTTATGGGCGCTATAAAAATAAGTAAACCCTATTTTTAGTCAGTTTGCCTGATCAATTGAGATACCATGATTTCATGGCAGAAAACGCAGATTCGCCTCCTTCCTCAACCACTCTCTCCAGCCCCTTTGGCGCCACCGAAGCGAGCTGGCGGCAAACCCACCTCGGCCGCCTGATGGGCCATGCGCTGCGCCGCTTCGACGAGCGTGTACTGGCACTGATGGCCAGCAGCATCGAGGTGCCGCTGGCGCTCTCCAATCTGGCCGCACGCGACCAGGTCGGTGCCGCACACATCCACATCACGCGCCACCTGGCCGTTGGCGGCTCGCGCCTGACAGACCTCGCACAAAGCGCCGGCATGAGCAAGCAGGCCATGGGCGACCTGGTTGACCAGTGCGAAGCCTGGGGCCTGGTGACGCGCCAGCCCGACCCGCATGACAAACGCGCGCGGCGGGTGGTGTTCACAGAATCGGGCCTGCTGTGGCTCGAAGCCTTTCACAGGGCGGTTCGTCAAGCCGAGGATGAGTTTCGCCAGGCAGTGGGGCATGATGTCGCTACGGTGGTCGCGTTGGGACTCGAAGCCTACGCAACAGCTTGATCCCCGCCGACGTCAGCAAACCTCTGGCGACAAAAGCCTAAAATTTGCCGAACAAGTAAAACTGGCCCGCAGCCCGCAATGCGGATCAATTCCCGGAGACAACCATGCGCATTCTGATTGCCGAAGACGACCAGGTTCTGGCCGATGGCCTGTTGCGTACGCTACGCGCCTCGGGCGCGGCGGCCGACCACGTGGCCAGCGGTACCGWAGCCGACGCCGCGCTGCTCACCAACACCGAATTCGACCTGCTGATCCTGGACCTGGGCCTGCCGCGCATGCACGGGCTGGAGGTGCTCAAGCGCCTGCGCGCACGTGGCTCGGCGATGCCTGTGCTGATCCTCACCGCCGCCGACAGCGTGGAAGAACGCGTCAAGGGCCTGGACTACGGCGCCGACGACTACATGGCCAAGCCGTTTTCGCTGCAGGAGCTGGAAGCCCGCGTGCGCGCGCTGATACGCCGCGGCATGGGTGGCGCCAGCAGCACCATCAAGCACGGCCCGCTGGTGTACGACCAGGCCGGCCGCGTGGCCACCATCGACGGCCAGATGCTGGAGCTGTCGGCGCGCGAGCTTGGCTTGCTTGAAGTGCTGCTGCAGCGTGCGGGCCGCCTTGTCAGCAAGGACCAGCTGGTCGAGCGCCTGTGCGAATGGGGTGAAGAAGTCAGCAACAACGCGATCGAGGTCTACATCCACCGGCTGCGCAAGAAGATTGAAAAAGGGCCAGTGCGGATTGCAACAGTTCGCGGCTTGGGCTACTGCCTCGAGAAAATCCCAGGGTAGAGATGCCCCCACGGTCGCTCACTTCGTGTAGCTCCCTGCCCCCCGAGGGGGCCACTGCGCCTGCGGCCCGGCAAAGCCGGTTCCGCGGCCCCGGCTGGCGTGAAGAGGGCGTTCGGTGGGCGAGCGTCCACCTCGCTTCTTGACCTGTGGCCCTTAGACTCTTCCAACGCGAGCGCCGAAGCCTCTTCGGCGAAATCCTGGACTGGATGCTCACGCCGCTGCTGCTGCTGTGGCCGATCAGCCTGGCGCTGACCTGGCTGGTGGCGCAGAACATTGCCGGCAAGCCTTTTGACCGCGCGCTCGAATACAACGTGCAGGCGCTGGCCAAGCTGGTGGCGGTCAAAAACAACCAGGTGCAGTTCAACCTGACGGCGCCTGCCCGCGAGATCCTGCGCGCCGATGACACCGACCTGGTCTATTACCAGGTCGTCGGCACACAAGGCGAACTGCTCAGTGGCGAGCACGACCTGCCCATGCCCMCCGATGAGGACAAGCCCACCAACGGCGAGGTGCGGCTGCGTGAAGACCTGATCCAGGGGGAAGATGTTCGCGTGGCCTACACCTGGCTCAAGGTCGAGGTCAAAGCCCCGGCGCCGACAGGCAAGCCGGCCACGCCGCGCAATGACAAGAGCCCAGGCACACCTGAAGCTGCGCCCGCCCAGATGGTGCTGGTGCAGGTGGCCGAGACGCTGGAAAAGCGCAAGACGCTGGCCACCGAAATCGTCAAGGGCACCATGGTGCCGCAATTCGTCACCCTGCCGCTGGCCGTACTGCTGGTGTGGCTGGCGCTGGTGCGCGGCATCAAACCGCTGGCGCAACTTGAAAAGCGAATCCGCGCACGCAAGTCCGACGACATGAGCCCGCTCGACGAAACCGCGGTGCCGGAAGAGGTGGCGCCGCTGGTGTCCTCCATCAACGACCTGCTGAGCCGGCTCAAGGTGTCGCTGACCACGCAAAAACGCTTTCTGGCCGATGCGGCCCACCAGCTCAAGACGCCGCTGGCGGGCCTGCGCATGCAGGCCGACCTGGCGCAGCGTGAGACCGATGCCGACGAGCTGAAAAAATCACTCAAACACATCGGCCGCGCCAGCATACGTGCGACCCACACCGTCAATCAGCTGCTGGCCCTGGCCCGCGCCGAAACCACGGGCCGCAGCCTTGCCAAGCTGCACATCGACCTGGTGCACATCGTGTCGGAGGTGATGGCCGACTCGGTGCCGCGCGCGCTTGAAAAGCAGATAGACCTGGGCTACGACGGGCCCGCCGCCGGCGAACAGGCGACACAGCTCGAAGGCAACCCGACCTTGCTCAAGGAGCTGGTGCGCAACCTGCTGGACAACGCCATCAACTACACGCCCGAAAAAGGCCAGGTCACGCTGCGGCTGATGACAGACCGTTTCAGCGGCGTGCTGGTGCTGCTGGTGGAGGACTCCGGGCCCGGCATCCTCGAATCCGAGCGCGAGCTGGTGTTCCAGCCGTTCTACCGCACGCTGGGCACCAACGTCGATGGTTCAGGCCTGGGCCTGGCCATCGTGCTGGAAATCGCCAAGCAGCATGGGGCCACCATCACCATTGAAGATGCGGCCCTCCCGGGGCACACGCAGACACCGGGCACGCGCGTCACGGTGCGTTTTGTCGGCATGGATTTACCCGAGGGCCAATAGGTCGGCAGGCGGCCGTGCTGCGCGCCTCTACTCGCAATTTCAAGCAAATAAGCCTGTAGCCCAATAGCCACCTGCGCAAGCAGCTCCTAAAACCATAGCGATTCAGGTTTTGACAGATGGCCACTTGTCGTGGAGTTTCACAGCCACGCGCTCGCCCCACAACTCAATCTGCGCCGGCGTGCCGGCATGCGCCTGATTAGCGCTGTCGCCGCGCACATAGCCTAACGCGACGCAGGCGCCGGCCAGGGGACTCCAGCCAACCGATGAGATTTCGCCCACCGTCTGCCCGCCCAGCACAATCGCCTCACCGCCCCACGCAAAGGCCTCCGGCGTATTGAACACCACCGTCACCAGCTTCTTTCGAAGCGCCAGCCCCTGCGTCTTCAGCAACGCCGCCTTGCCGATGAAATCGGCCGGTTTATCGAGCTTGACGCTGAAGGCCAGCCCGGCCTCCCAAGGCGTTTCGTCCGGGCCGAGCTCTGCGCCCCAGGCGCGCCGGCCCTGCTCGACGCGCAGGGCATCCAGCGCGTAATAGCCTGCGTCCCGAATGCCGAGCACTTTGCCGGCTTCCATCAGCGCGAGATAGACATGGCGTGCCATTTCCACCGGCGTGTAAAGCTCAAAGCCCGGCCCTCCGACGTAGCTCATGCGGGCCGCGCGCACGCGCGCAAAGCCCACGTCGATCTCCTGGGTCCAGGAGAACTTCAGCGCGTCAGGCGACAGGTCGTCGGGACTGACCAGCGCCAGCAATTCACGCGCCTTCGGTCCCATGACCGACAGCACGGAATACATCGCCGACACATCGGTCAGCACCGCATGCTCCGCCTCGCCAATGTGCCGCGTGATCCAGTCGAAGTCGCGCACGGTCTGCGCGGACCCGGTGACGACGAAGAATTGATTCACCGCTTGCCGAATGACGGTGAGGTCGCTCTCAAAGCCGCCGCGCTCATTGAGCATCGCGGTGTAGACCATCTTGCCGACGGGTACGTCCATCTCGTTGGCGCACAGGCGCTGCAGCACGGCCAGCGCGTCGCGGCCCTGCAGCAGGTATTTAGAGAATGAAGTCTGGTCGTAGAGGGCCACGGTTTCGCGTGTGGCTTTTTGCTCTTCGAGCATCCAGGGCAGCCAGCCGGGTTTATCGAGCGTGTAGTCGGGGCGACGCATGCCCTCGGGTCTGAAATAACTCGCCCGCTCCCACCCATTCTTGCTGCCGAACTCCGCCCCTTTGGTGGCCAGGACGTCGTACAGCGGCGAGGTCCGCAGCGGCCGCGCCGTTTCCAGCTCCTGCCTCGGCCAGCGCATGGCGTAATGCAGGCCCAGGGTTTCACCGGTACGCTCGGCCAGCGCCTTGCGATTGCCGGTGAAGCTGCCGAAGCGGCGAATGTCCACATCCCACAAGTCGGTGCTCGGCTCGCCGCCTACGATCCATTCCGCCATCAGCCGGCCAGCGCCGCCGCTGTTGGCAATGCCGGCCGAATTGAAACCCGCACAGACAAAATAGTTACGCAGTTCGGGAGCTTCACCCAGGATGAAATTGCCGTCGGGCGTAAAACTTTCTGGGCCGTTGAGCAGCATCTTGACTTCAGCCGTCTCCAGGCACGGGGTGCGGTGCATCGCGGCAGTCATCAGCGGTTCGAACTGGTCCCAGTCTTCGTCCAGCAGTTCGAACTGGAAGGTCGACGGAATAGGGTCCATCTTCCAGGGCTTGGCCTGCGGCTCGAAGCCGCCCATCACCRGGCCGCCGACTTCTTCCTTGTAGTAGATAAAACCGTCCGGGTCACGCATCACCGGCAGCATGGGATGCACGCCTGGGATCTTGCCGGTGACGATGTAGAAATGCTCGGCCGAATACAGCGGCACGTTCACGCCGGCAAGCCTGCCGAACTGCCGCGCCCACTGGCCGGCGCAGTTGACGATGACTTCGCAGCGCACCTCGCCCTGCGCGGTGCGCACGCCCACCGCCTTGCCGTTTTCCGTGATGACGCCGGTGACCTCGATGCCCTCAACCATCTTCACGCCACGATTGCGCGCGCCCTTGGCCAGCGACATGCACAGATCCGCCGGGTTGGCCTTGCCGTCACCCGGCAGCCAGATCGCACCCTGCAGATCGTCGGTACGCATGATGGGATATTTGTCGCCGGCTTCCTGCGGCGATATCTCGTGGMATTCGACACCAAAGCTGTTGGCCATGGCCACCTGTTTCTTCAGCACCTTCATGCGCTCCGGCGTGCTCGCCACGTTGACGCTGCCGCATTGTTTCCAGCCCGTGGCCAGCCCTGTTTCGGCTTCAAGCGATGCATACAACTCAATGCCGTACTTGCTCATCTGCGTCATGTTGCGGTTGGGCCGCATCTGGCCGACCAGGCCGGCCGCATGCCAGGTCGTACCGCTGGTGAGCTTGCCCTGCTCGAGCAGCAGCACATCGGTCTTGCCCATCTTTGCCAGGTGATACGCGACGGAGCAGCCAGCGATGCCACCGCCCACGATGATGATCTGTGCGTGAGTAGGGAGATTCATGCGTGGAATCCTCTTTGACAATCAACCCAGCGGCCGCCGCGGAACCGGCTTCGCCGGGCCGCAGGCTGCGCCTCCTTGAGGGGGAGGCGCCGAAGGCGCTTCGGGGGGGAGCTCATATTTAGGCCAGCCTTATGGCCATGACGCCACCGACAATGGCGCAGGTCCCCACAAAGCGGCGCACGGTAAAAACTTCTTTCAGCAGCCAGCAACCGAGCAGCACAGCGAACAGCACCGAGGTTTCGCGCAGCGCCGCCACTGTAGCCACGGGCGCGCGTGTCATGGCCCACAGCGCAATCCCATAAGAACCCAGTGAGGCCAGCGCGCCCCCCGTGGCCACTGGCCAGCGATGGCGGGCGTAGTCCGCCATCGCCCGGCCGCGGCGCACCATCATCAGGATGCCGAAAGGCCAACCATCAAATAGAAAGAGGGCAGCGACGTATTGCAGCGCGTTGCCTGAAGCGCGAACACCCAGCCCATCGACGATGGTGTAGACGGCAATGATGACGGCGTTCGTCAGCGCAAAACCAACAGCCTTGGGTGCATGCAGGGCGTGGCGGCTCAGGCCCAGTACCAGCACACCGCAGCAAATACCCAGAATGCCTGCCCAGGCCAGCGGCGTGAGCGTTTCACCGAGGGTAAAACTGGCCGACAGCGCCACCAGCAGCGGCGCTACACCGCGCATCAGCGGGTAGGTCAGGCCTAAGTCACCATGCTGGTAGGCGCGCGTGGTCGCAATGTAATAGCCGATGTGAATCAGTACCGACGCACCGATGAATGGCCATGCCTCAGCCCGCGGCCAGCCGACCAGCAGCACCAGCGGCAATGCCAGCACCGACCCAATCAGGTGAATGACCGCCATGTCCAGCGCCTTGTCGGCACTGGACTTGACCAGGGCATTCCAGCCCGCGTGCAGCAGCGCACCAAACAGCACGGCGCCCAGCACCGRCCATGTCAGCACCAGAATGTCAGAGGGCAAGCGCAGACCCGGAAACTGTCAGGGCGCAGCGCCGTGCCCGTCCCAGAAAATGAGCCAGTGAGGGCGTGGCCTTGTTCTGCTCTTTGGCCAGGTCGTCCCAAAGGCGCAACTTCACGGCATCTAAGGCACCGGGCTGTGCGATGAAACGCGCCGCTTCCTCCGCCGAGAAGATGCCGCCCTGCAATTGGAGACTACGCTTGGAATCCGCCGAAAGGCTTGAGTGGTAGCCGCGGCGTGCCGCGCACAAGTAGCGTTTGGCATCCACGTGCAGCTTGATGGCGTCCAGCACCTCGTCGGGGAAAAGACCCCGCAGAAAAGGCAGGGCGCGGTACTGGTGCACATCATCCACACCACGCAGCGACGGTGTCTCGCCCAGGTCATGCAACAGGTGCCCAAGGTCATGCAACAGTGCGGCAGTGACCAGCGCATCATTTGCGCCCTCGGCCTCGCCCAGCGCGGCAGTCTGCAGTGCATGCTGCAGCTGCGTCACGGGCTCGCCGCTGTATTGTTCGCCGCCGCGCTCTTTAAAGAGGTGTTCGATGTCGTCAAAGCTCAGCACGTGAATTTCCTCAAAAGTCAGCCATTCCAGGGAAGTGAATAGGTCTTCAGATTGGTAAAGCTCTTGATCGCTTCCTGCACGCCTTCTTTGTACCCAAGGCCCGAGTCCTTGATGCCGCCAAACGGGGTGAGCTCCAGGCGGTAGCCGGGCACCTCGCGCACATTGACCGTTCCGACATGCAGCTCACTGACAAACCGGTTGATATAGTCCAGGCGGTTGGTGCAGACGGCGCTTGAAAGCCCATAAGCCGTGCCGTTAGAAATCTGGATGGCTTCGTCAATATTCTTGAAACGTATGACCGGAGAGACGGGCCCGAAGGTCTCCTCGCGCGCCACCGTCATCTGCGGTGACACATGGTCCAGCAGCGTAGGTGAATACAGTGCGCCGCGGCGCTGGTTACCGGCCAGAAGCTTCGCGCCCTGTGCCACCGCTTCATTCACCCGCGACTCAAACAGCATGGCCGCCGGCTCATCAATCACCGTACCCATGTCGCTGGCCTTGTCAGCCGGGTCACCGTATTTCCACGCAAGGGTTTTGGCCAGCACCTGCTCTACAAACTCGCCCGCCACCGCTTCATGCACCAGGAGCCGCTTGATGGCCGTGCAGCGCTGTCCCGAATTTTTATAGGAGCCTTGCACGGCCAGCGTGGAGGCCTCGTTGAGATCGGCATCTTCCATCACGATGATGGGGTCGTTGCCACCCAGCTCCAGCACCACGCGGCGGTAACCTGCCTTTGATGCAATATATTTTCCGATGACCACGCCGCCGGTAAAGGTCACCAGGTCGACCAGGGGATTGGTGATCAGCTCATCGGCGATTTCGCGCGGATCGCCTGTCACCACGCTGAGCATCTCGGGGGGCAACCCCGCCTCGTACAGGATGTCGGCAAACAAAATGGCCGAGAACGGCACCTTCTCGGAGGGCTTGAGCACCATGCGGTTGTTGGTCGCAATGCTGGGCACCACCTTGTGCGCCACCTGGTTCATCGGGTGGTTGAAAGGCGTAATGGCGGTGATGACGCCCAGGAGTGGCGAGCGGTGCGTATAAACGCGGCGCTTCTTGCCGTGCGGCGTGAGATCGCAGCTGAAGATCTGGCCGTCGTCTTTCAGCACCTCGGTTGCGCCGAAGAGCAGCACGTCACTCACCCGCCCCGCCTCGTAGATGGAGTCCTTCAGGCACAGGCCCGCTTCCGCCGTGATGAGGTTGGCAATCTCCATCAGCCGTGACTGCACGATGGCTGCGGCGCGGTTGAGGATGGCCGCGCGTTCATAGCGGCTCAGCTCGGGTTTGCAGGCGTGCGCTTTGGCGAAGGTCTCGCGGACCTCCTCGAGTGTGGCCTTGGGTACGCTCCCCAGCAGCTTTTCGGTGTAGGGGTTGAATACTTCGATGGAACGGTCACCGGTCCGGCCGGCGCCGACCTTGCGGCCGGCCAGTCGCATGGTGTTGAGCTGGTGGTCGCGAATGTACTGGTCAATCACTCGGCAGCTTTCGTGGGGGTTAAAGGTACAGGCGGGACGCTTCTTGTTGGCAGACAGGTCTACCGGGCGTAATTGAGCGCGAGGTCGAAGGCATCGAAATTGCGGAAGCGCCGGGTGCGGTCCAGGCCCGGGAGATGACGGTTCACGATCAGCGGCACGCGTTGCTCACTCATGCCGCCGTGAGACCGCAGCGGCACTTCCAGCGCGGAAAGATCGTGACGCGAAGCCGAGGTGCCGATCACCGTGAAACGTTCAGACACCGCCACAATGTCGCCGATCCTGTCGGCCGGGAGTTCGAAACGTTCGGCGGCCTGCTCTCGCGAAAGCACCAGCTCCATGCCCTTGAGCGCCGCGAGCCGTCTGCGCGCAGCCTCGATGTTCGTGCCCTCGGGCAGATACACCGTGGCGAAAGAACCCAGCGCTCCGTGGTGCACGACATAAGGATCAGTGATCGGAAKGATCACGCGCGCAACGCTGGCGCCCAGCCAGTTGTCGAACCAGTCCTGCAGATAGATGACGTCGGGCGTCCCGTCCATGGCGACCTTGGCATTCATGCCATGGTCGGCGGTCAGCACAATGACGCACCCGAGATCTTCAAGCTGCTGCATGTAGCCGTCCATCATGCGGTAGAAGGAATTGGCGCCATCGGTGCCCGGCGCATGCTTGTGCTGCACATAGTCGGTGGTCGAGAGGTACATCACGTCGGGCTTGTACTTCTGCATGATCTTCACGCCGGCGGCAAACACAAACTCCGACAGGTCGGCGCTGTACACGCTGGGCAGCGGCTGGCCTACCAGGCCCAGGACATCTTCTATACCGTTTTCTTCAAGCGTGACCTGGTCGGCCTTCTCGGATGAAAAGCAGATGCCCTTCATCTTGTGGCCCAGCAGCTTGCGCAGCTTGTCTTTGGCCGTTATGACCGCCAGGGACTTGCCGGCATCCGCAAGGGCCGCCAGCAGCGTGGGCGCGCGCAGCCACTTGGGGTCGTTCATCATGACTTCGGTACCGCTGGCGGTATCGAACAGGTAATTGCCGCAAATGCCGTGCACGCTGGGGGGCGCGCCGGTCACGATGGAAAGGTTGTTCGGGTTGGTAAAGCTCGGCACCACACAGTCACCTGTCAGGCCCGAGCCCAGCGCCAGGGTGCGCTTGAGCCACGGCATATGGCCCGAGGCCACGGCCTGGGCCAGGTAATCGGGTTCACAACCATCCACGCATACCACCACAACAGGCTGGGTCGGCAGCCGGTACATGCGGCCGTTGACGGTCACGTTGGTTTGTTTGTCAGCGACTGCCACGTTGGAGCCTTCCTTTGTCCATGTTTTTTTCTGTGCCTCTGGCGGTACTGTCGTCGAGCAGATGCGCCGCCTTGGCCTGCGCCGTACGGGCTGCCGGGCTGGCCTGCAGGCGCGCCTGGCGCCGCAGGTCGTTCTCAATCGTGCGCTCCTTGCTTTCGATCACATGGTCGTACATGGCACGGCCTGCGACATCCGCGTCACCGGAGGCGATGGCCTTGACGATCTGCCGGTGTTCATTGGCCGAAATCGGCATGAGCCACCCGTCGGCGAGGTTCAGTCGCCGGAACAGCGACAGCTCCTTGATGAGCTTGCGATAGATGGCCGTGAGCTTGCTGTTGCCCGCCATCTCTACCAGCCGGTCGTGGAATTTCAGGTTGAGCAGGTGGTAGTTGTAGGCGTCTTCCGCCTTGACGGATTTTTCCATCGAGTCGACAAGACCCCTGATTTCCTTCAACTGCGCAGGCGTGATGTTTCTTGCAAGCTGGCGCCCCACAAGCTCATCCATCGCGGCGCGCAGATCGAAAATCTCGACGGCCTCCTCAATGGGAATGTCGCGCACAAAGACGCCGCGATTTTTTTCATTGCGCACCAGGCCGGCTTCCTCCAGCATGCGGAAGGCCTCACGCACCGGGCCGCGCGAGACGCCCATCTTTTCGGCCAGCGCAGCCTCAATGAGCTTGCTGCCGGGTTCGTATTCGCCAACAAGAATGGCTCGCTCGATTTCCTGCTGCACCACCGTGGTGAGTGAACTGGTCTGCAGCAGCGCGATAGTGGGATGGAACACGGCATTCATGCCCTGCATTGAAGCACAAAACCCAGGATTGTCAACAATCTGCAAAAAACAATTGACAAGACAAAAGGGGCAGCGTTAAATAAATATTGAGCTGGGTTGATATGACCTGAACACAGGTTGGTCATCGCAGTGTCACTGCCCCGACACGAACAGGTCACAACATTGCAGGTTTTCCACAAAGGACTTTTTATGCAGCTGGCTACCCATCTCAAATCCCTGCCAAAGGCGATCGCTCTTATCGGCATTTTTGGCCTGCTCACCGCCGCCACCGGTGCATTCGCGCAAAAAACCCAGCTGCTGGTCTACACCGCGCTGGAAACCGACCAGATCAAGGCCTATCAGGAAGGCTTCAACAAGGTCTATCCCGACATCGAGATCAAATGGGTTCGTGACTCGACCGGTGTGATCACCGCCAAGCTGCTGGCCGAAAAGTCCAACCCCCAGGCCGACACCATCATGGGCGTGGCCGCTTCCAGCCTGGCGTTGCTCGACAAGCAGGGCATGCTCGAGCCGTATGCGCCGATCAACCTTGACGGCATCATGAGCCAGTACCGTGACAAGAAGAAGGTCCCCGCCTGGTTCGGCATGGACGTGTGGGGCGCCACAGTGTGCTTCAACACCGTCGAAGCCAAGAAGAAGAACATCCCTACCCCGGAGACCTGGCAGGACCTGACCAAACCCATTTACAAAGGCCAGGTCGTCATGCCCAACCCCGCCTCCAGCGGTACCGGCTACTTCGACGTGACCGCCTGGCTCACCCTCTTTGGCGACAAGGACGGCAAAGGCGGCGGCTGGAAGTACATGGACGCCCTGCACGAAAACATCGCGCAGTACACCCACTCGGGCTCCAAGCCTTGCAACATGGCAGCCTCCGGAGAATTTCTTGCGGGCATTTCGTTCGAGTACCGCGGCAACACCAACAAGGCCAAGGGTGCGCCCATCGAACTGGTATTTCCCAAGGAAGGCCTGGGTTGGGACCTGGAAGCGTTTGCCATCCACAAAGGCACCAAGAAGCTGGACGCCGCCAAGAAGCTGGCCGACTGGGCATCAAGCAAGGACGCGATGATGCTGTATGGCAAGAACTTTGCCATCACGGCGCAGCCGGGTCTGGCGCCGCCGCTGGCCAATGTGCCCAAAGATTACGAATCGCGTCTCGTCAAGATGGACTTCAGCTGGGCAGCAGACAACCGAGAGCGCATCCTCAATGAATGGACCAAGCGCTATAACTCCAAAACAGAGAAGAAGTAGCCCCCTGTAGGCGGCCTGGCGGCCGCCTCTCCCCCTCAGGGGACACCACCTGTGGCCCGGCTAAGCCGGTTCCACGCTGGTGCTTGCACTGCATACTTTTTTTACATCGCGTCCAGTCAATCAGCTGTAGCCCAAGGCGTCACACCAGGCATGAACAACGACACTTTTCTGAGCCTGCGCCACATCCGCAAGGAGTTCGGCGGCTTCACTGCGCTGCAAGACATCAACCTGGACATCCGCAAGGGCGAGTTTGTTTGTTTTCTGGGGCCTTCGGGGTGCGGCAAGACAACCTTGCTGCGGATCATTGCAGGGCTGGAAGTGCAGACCTCCGGCGAGGTGCACCAGGGCGGGCGCGACATCTCGCGGCTGCCGCCGGCTTTGCGTGATTACGGCATCGTGTTTCAGAGTTACGCGCTGTTTCCCAACCTCAGCGTGGCAGACAACGTGGCTTATGGACTGGTCAACCGCAAGACGCCAAAGGCGGAGGCGGCCAAACGGGTGAGCGAGCTGGTCAAGCTGGTGGGGCTGCCGGGCAGTGAAGCCAAGTACCCCAGCCAATTGTCAGGCGGCCAGCAGCAGCGCATAGCCTTGGCACGTGCATTGGCCACATCGCCGGGCTTGCTGTTGCTGGATGAACCTCTTTCGGCGCTCGACGCACTGGAGCGGGTGCGTCTGCGATCAGAAATCCGCGCGCTGCAGCAAAAGCTGGGTGTGACCACCATCATGGTGACGCACGACCAGGAAGAAGCCTTGAGCGTGGCCGACCGCATCGTGGTGATGAACCACGGCCTGATTGAGCAGGTGGGCACGCCCATGGAGATTTACCGTGAACCTGCTTCGCCTTTTGTGGCGGATTTCGTCGGCAAGGTCAACGTCATGCCGGTGCGCGTGAGCGGCGGCGAGATGAAGTTCGGCGCCCTGTGCCTGCCCTGCGACGGCGTCGACCGCGACGCCAAAATTTACCTGCGGCCCGAAGATGTACTGGCCCGTCCGATTGCCGCCGGCGATGCCCACGTGTTTGAGGCCACCATCGAGAAGATCGAGTTTCTGGGTTCGTTCTGCCATGTGCATGTGGATTCGCCCGCACTAGGCGGGCACAAGCTCACGGTGTACCTCTCCCTCAATTTCCTTTCCGAGCAATCGCTGCAGGTCGGCTCGTCGTTGCCTCTCAAGCTGCTGCCCGAGCGCATCAAGGTGTTTTGATGCCTGTGTTCACCGCCCCTGCGCCGGCCGCAGTACGTCAGCAAACGCACTGGATTGACAACCTGGCCTATGCGGCGCTTGCGCTGGTAGCTATCGTCTTAGTAGCATTTCTGGCGGCGCCGCTGTTGGCCATTCTTCAGCAGGCGCTGCTGGGGAAATCCGGCGACTTCGTCTGGTTCGACAACTTCATTGAGTACGCCAAGACCCCAGCGTTGCTGGAAAGTTTGTGGAACAGCCTCTGGGTATCCACGGCCGTCACACTGGTAGCTGTCCCCCTGGCCTTTGGGTTTGCCTATGCACTGACGCGGTCCTGCATGCAGTACAAGGCGCTGTTTCGCGGTATTACGCTGATCCCGCTGCTGGCGCCTTCCCTGCTGTCGGCCATCTCGCTGATCTACTGGTTCGGCAACCAGGGCGTGCTCAAGGGCTGGATGCAGGGCCTTGGGATTGAGCAGATCTACGGCGCACCCGGCATCGTGGTGGCCGAATGCTTTGCGGTGTTTCCGCACGCGCTGATGATCCTGGTTACGGCGCTCAGCCTGTCAGATGCTCGCCTGTATGAGGCCGCCAACGCCATGGGCACCAACGCCAGGCGCAAGTTTTTAACCATCACCCTGCCGGGCGCAAAGTACGGCCTGATCTCGGCCGCGCTCGTCACCTTCACGCTGGTCATGACCGACTTCGGCATTCCCAAAGTCATAGGCGGCAACTTCAATGTGCTGGCCACTGATGTCTTCAAGCTGGTCATCGGCCAGCAGGACTTTGCCAAAGGCGCCGTCGTCGCCATCCTGCTGCTGGCGCCGGCGGTACTGACCTTCGCCGTCGACAAATACGTCAGCAAGCGTCAGACCGCCATGCTGACGGCGCGCGCCGTGCCCTACCGGCCCACGCCCTCGCGCGGCTATGACTGGGTCATGACGCTATATTGCTGCGCCATTGCCTTTCTGGTGCTGGCGATGCTTGGCATGGCAGTGTTCGCCTCTTTCGCGAGCTTCTGGCCCTACAACCTCTCGCCCAGCCTGCGCCACTACACCATGGGACTGGTCGATGCAGAGGTCGGCGTCGGGTTCGTCAACAGCCTGAAAATGGCTGCGGGCACCGCCTTCTTCGGCACCGCGCTGGTGTTCGTCAGCGCCTACCTGCTCGAAAAAACCAAGGGTATGGACGGCCTGCGGGGCTTTGTGCGCATGCTGGCCATGCTGCCCATGGCGGTGCCCGGCCTGGTGCTGGGCCTGGGCTATATCTTCTTTTTCAATGCGCCCGACAACCCCTTGAACAGCCTGTACCACACGCTGACGCTGCTCACGCTGTGCACCATCGTCCACTTCTACACCACGGGCCATCTCACGGCAGTCACGGCCCTCAAGGCGCTGGACGGCGAATTCGAAGCCGTCAGCGCCTCGCTCAAAGTCCCCTTCTTCAAGACCTTCTGGCGCGTCACCCTGCCGATCTGCACACCCGCCCTGGTCGATATTGCGCGCTATTTTTTCATCAATGCCATGACGACGATTTCCGCCGTCGTCTTCCTCTACTCGCCCGAGACCAAGGTGGCCTCCATCGCCATCCTGAACCTCGACGAGGCCGGCGAGATTGGGGCTGCGGCTGCCATGGCCGTGCTGATCGGCATGGCATCAACGATTGCAACCTTGCTGTTCATGGCGCTGGCGTGGTGGATTAACCGCCGCACGCAGGCATGGCGCGGCGGCGCACGCTGAGAACGGGGATGCAAGACCACCGCAGCCTTCGCATGCTGACGCGCTACACCGCCTGGGCAAATGGCCGTCTCTTTGAGGCCCTGCACCAGTTGCCGCCTGCCGAGGTGACCGCTCCCCGGGCCACCTCCTTCGGCAACATGATCCGTACGCTGAGCCATGCGCACGTCGTTGACCTGATCTGGCAGGCACACCTGGAGGGCCGGCAACACGGCTTCACATCCCGCAATGCCGAGAGCACGCCAACGCTTGCGCAGTTGCAGGAGCAGCAGCAGGCGCTCGATGGCTGGTACATCCGTTATGCAGACGGTTTGACCGGCGACCTGCAACGCGAGATCGTGCATTTCAGGTTTGTCGACGGCGGCGAAGGCGCCATGACCCGCGGCGACATGCTGCTGCACATCGTCAACCACAAGACTTTTCACCGCGGCTATGTGGCCGACATGATGTACCAGGTTCCGGCACGCCCGCCCAGCATGGACCTGCCGGTTTTCCTGCGTGACGCCGCTCCCGACCTGGACTGAAGCTGACCCCCACCAAAAACAACGAGGCAATCCATGGACAGAGACAAAATCCTTTTAACCCCCGGCCCGCTGACCACCACGCTGCGCACCAAACTCGCGATGCTCAAGGACTGGGGCTCCTGGGACGGCGACTTCAATGCCGTCACCGCCAGCGTGCGCAAAAGCCTGCTGGACATCATCCATGGCCAGGATTCGCATGTCGTCGTGCCGCTTCAAGGCAGCGGCACCTTCAGCGTGGAGGCCGCGGTGGCCACCGTGGTGCCGCGCGACGGCCACGTGCTGGTGATGGACAACGGCGCATACTGCAAACGCGCCGCCAGACTCACCACACTGATGGGCCGGCGCTGCACCGTGATGCCTTTCGACGAGGCCGCGCAGGTATCGCCTGCGGCGCTAGCGGACAAGCTCAAGGCCGATTCCAGCATCACCCATGTCATGCTGATCCACTGCGAAACCGGCGCGGGTGTACTTAACCCGCTGCAGGAAGTGGCCGACGTCTGCAAGGCCCACGGCAAGGGCCTGCTGGTGGACGCGATGAGCTCTTTTGCCGCGATCGAGATTGATGCGCGCAAGGTGCACTTCGATGCCCTGGTCGCCGCCAGCGGCAAGTGCCTTGAAGGCGTTCCCGGCATGGGCTTTGTGTTCATCCGCAAGGCCATTCTTGACGGCTGCGCAGGCCGCAGCCAGTCACTGGCCATGGACCTGCACGACCAGTACGTCTACATGGAAAAAACCACGCAGTGGCGATTCACGCCACCCACCCATGTGGTGGTGGCGCTGGCCGAGGCCATTGCCCAGTTTGAGGAAGAAGGTGGCCAGCCGGCACGCCTCGCGCGCTATACCGCCAACTACAAAACCCTGATCACCGGGATGGCCAAGCTTGGCTTCAAGCCTTTCCTGGACCCGGCCATCCAGGCGCCCATCATCGTGACCTTCCACGCCCCGGCCGACAGCCGCTATGACTTCAAGAAGTTTTATGCCGCCGCGCGCGATCGCGGCTTTGTCCTATACCCGGGCAAGCTCACACAGGTAGAAACTTTCCGGGTGGGTTGTATCGGTGCGATCGGCCCGAATGAGATCGAACAGGCCGTGCTCGCGGTGGCAGGCGCCCTGCAAGACATGGGCATCACCTCCGCAGCGCCGGCCACCTGAGTGGAGAGCCACCCACACACAGGTCGTGGGACTACTTGTCTTCACCAGCAGGGGCCGCGGAACCGGCTTTGCCGGGCCGCAGGCGCAGCGCCCCCTCGGGGGGCAGCGCATTACACGGAGCCGAAGGCGAAGTGAAAAGCGTGGGGGCCTAATGGAATCGGCGAAATGCTTCGGAAGGAAGCTCGCCAAACATTTGCTGGTAGTCGTGCGCGAAATGACCAAAATGCCAAAACCCCAGGTCTGTTGCAGCCGCCGTCACGGACGTAGCGGTCTTCAGTGCCTGCCTGGCGGCGTTCAGGCGAACGGCGCGCAAATAGGCCAATGGGCTGATGCCCAGCGCCGTCTGAAAACCATTTTGCAAGGTTCGGCGGCTCACGCCGAGCTGCTCACACAAGGCCAGCACGGTAGGTGGCTGATCGAGCTGCGTATGCACCAGCTCACGGGCGCGCCGCGTCAGCGTCCAGTGTGCGTGGGTGCCGGCAGGATCCACGGCATCCACAGGCGCAAGAACCCGGCCGAGCTGCTCCATCACGGTGTCAAGCATCGCCGCCTGGACGGCTGCAGACTGCAGCAGCGCCGGGGCAGCCTCCACGGTATCCATCACCCCCGTGAGGCATTGCCGGAGGCTGGCCTGTGCCGAAGCGTCCAGCCTGCGCAAGCCGGCCTGCGCACCCAGCCGGGCTTGCAGTGCCGGGTCATGCCGGCTGCAGCGGCGCCAGGCCGCCTCGTCGAGCTCCAGCCCCAGCATCACATGGCGCCGGGAAGAGCGGAACTCAAAACCCGATGCACCCGAAAACACATGCAATGCACCAGCGTCGCTGGGCGCACCGCAAAAAACGCTGGGGCCTTCGACCTGGAGCGGCAGTCCCAAGGCCAGGGCACCATCACGTATCCGTCCGGTCTGGTACACCGATTCCCGCAGGCTTTCCACAAAGAGGCGAAGGCCCGCAAATTCCAGCTGGCGAACCTCTCCGCCGAACGCGCCGCGGGACAGCTGGAGGTAGCTCTGGTTCCAGCCTGTGAGCGCCGCCGCCTGCTCGTCTGCGTCGGCAAACGACGCGCGGGACAGCAGGGCGGGTTGAAGAGTGTCAGGCGTGTGAACCATGGCCGCATTCTTGCAGGATTCGTGCCGTGTGCAAGCAACGCTTTGAAACACTTCGACCTACTCTCCGGCTCTTTAAGCTCAATCTCCCTGCGTGACTTGCCGAAATGGGATTTCAGCGCACCCACCCTCGCCCTACGATGCAAAACAGCCCCACCGGGCCCTCAACCTTGCAACCTATAAGGGAGCCACCATGGCAGAACGTTCCAGCGTGCAATACGCAAAAGTCGACGGTAGCTATTTTGAGAAGAGGGGGCTGCGCCGCTATGCCGGCGTCTGGTCGCTCTGGGCACTCGGCGTTGGCGCCGTGATCTCCGGCCATTTTGCGGGCTGGAACCTGGGCCTGGCCAACGGTTGGGGCAGCATGCTGCTGGCCACCATCATCATCTCCGTGATGTACCTGGGCCTGACTTTTTCACTGGCCGAAATGTCCCCCGCGTTGCCGCACACCGGTGGCGCCTACTCTTTCGCGCGCACCGCGATGGGGCCCTGGGGCGGCTTCCTGACGGGGCTGGCCGAGAACGTGGAATACGTGCTGACGCCGGCGGTCATTGTGTTCTTCATAGGCAGTTACATGGGCAGCATCTTTGGCACACCGCCGGCCTGGCAGCCTTTGTGGTGGATTGGTTTTTACATCGTCTTCATCGGCCTGAACATCATCGGCGTCGAGCTCTCGTTCAAGATCACTCTGGCCGTTACCCTGCTGGCACTGGCCTGCCTGGTGGCGTTCTGGGTCAGCGCCTTTCCGAAGATAGATTTCGCGCGCTGGGCCATGAATGTCGGCGCCGGCGGCGCGGTGCTGCCTGAAGGTCGCGGCCCCTTCCTGCCGCTGGGCTTCACCGGCGTGCTGGCGTCGCTCCCTTTCGCCGTATGGCTGTTCCTGGCGATCGAGCAGCTGCCGCTGGCGGCCGAAGAATCTGTAGACCCGCGCCGCGACATGCCGCGCGGCATCATCGCCGGCATCTTCACGCTCATCCTGTCTGCTTTCATGATCCTCTGGCTCAACCCGTCTGTCGCGGGCATCGGCTCGCATGCGCTCAGCACCTCCGCAGAGCCGCTGCTCGACGGCTTCAAGGCGATTTACGGCGGCGGCATCGCCAAGATACTGGCGCTGGTGGCCGTGCTGGGCCTGGTGGCAAGTTTTCACACCATCATCTTTGCCAAGGGCCGGCAAATCTACTCGCTGAGCCGTGCTGGGTACTTTCCCTCGGGCCTGTCGGTTACCCACGGCAGCCGCAAAACCCCGCACATCGCGATGATCGTCGGCTCGGTGGTGGCGCTGGTAGTCATGTTCGTGCTGTGGTTCACGCTGGGGGTTGATAAAGGCTCTGCCGTCATCGGCGGCACGCTGCTCAACATGGCAGTTTTCGGCGCCATGTTCTCCTATGTCATGCAGGCGCTGTCGTTCATCCGGCTGCGCAGCAAGCTGCCCCACATGGAGCGCCCCTACCGCAGCCCCCTGGGCGTCACGGGCGCGGTGCTGACCCTGCTTATTGCCCTGGTCACCATCTACTTCCAGCTCAGCGACCCGATCTACCGCGTAGGCGTGCTGTGGGTCGCGCTGTGGTTCGCCATCGGCGTCAGCTACTTCGCCGTGATGGGCCGGCACCGGCTGATTCTTTCACCCGAAGAAGAGTTTGCGATTGGCCTGGCTGAAAAAGCCCACGCAAACGCCCACCCATAAGGCAACTCATGCAAAAAAAGACCAGCCCCTCCAAACCCCATCCACTCCTCGAAAAGTTGCGCCAGTCGGGGGCCAACAAGATGAAAGTCGCGGTCAGCGACATTGACGGCGTGCTGCGCGGCAAATACCTGCACAAGGACAAGTTCTTCGGGGCCGCGGAGCCCTATCCCGCGGGGGGGTTCGGCTTCTGCGATGTCGTGCTGGGCTGGGACATGATGGACAACTGCTACGACAACACGTCCGTCACGGGCTGGCAGCACGGTTTTCCCGACGCCCTGGCGCGGCTGGACCTTGATACCGCGCGCCGCGTACCCTGGGACAACAACGTCCCCTTTGTGTTGGGCGAATTTGTCAACGCAGACGGTACGCCGCACGCCGTCTGCCCCCGCCAGACACTCAAGCGTGTGCTCAGGCGCGCGGAAAAAATGGGCTTCGTGCCCATGACCGGCATGGAGTTCGAATGGTTCAATTTCCTGGAGACGCCGCACAGCTGGGCCGCCAAGAACGGCGTAGGGGCCGAGAAACTCACCCCCGGCATGTTTGGTTATTCGCTGCTGCGCATGAACCAGAACCAGGACTACTTCAACGCCATCATGGACGAAATGCTGGCCTTTGGCATTCCGATTGAAGGCCTGCACACCGAAACCGGGCCCGGCGTGTATGAAGTCGCCATCGGCTTCAGCGAAGCGCTTGAGCAGGCCGACCGCGCCATCCTGTTCAAGACCGGCGCCAAAGAGATCGGCTCGCGCTTCGGCATCATGCCCAGCTTTATGGCCAAGCCCCACCAGCAGCTGCCGGGCTGCAGCGGCCACATCCACCAGAGCCTGTCGGACGGCAAGACCAACCTGTTTTTCGACGCGAAGAGCCCGCGCAAGATGAGCAAGCTGTTCGAAAGCTATGTCGCCGGCCAGGTCGCCTGCATGATGGAGTTCGGTCCCATGATCTGGCCCACCATCAACAGCTACAAACGCCTGGTCGACGGTTTCTGGGCCCCCGTGAAACCCACCTGGGGCATGGACAACCGGACCGCGAGTTTCCGGGTGATCGCAGGCAGCGCCAAGGCCACCCGCCTGGAAACCCGCTGCCCGGGCGCCGACGTGAACCCATACCTGGCGATGGCCGCGGTCATCGCAGCGGGCCTGCATGGCGTCGAAAAGGGACTCAAACTGGGCGCGCCCATTACCGGCACCAACCAGGGGGCTGAACACATTGCCCGCGCACCGCGCACCCTGATCGAAACCACACGTATTTTCCAGAAATCGGACATCGCGCGCGACTGGCTGGGCGATACTTTCGTGGATCACTTCGCGGCAACGCGCGAGTGGGAATGGCGCCAGTGGCTGGACGCCGTCACCGACTGGGAAATGAAACGTTATTTTGAAATCATCTGACATCCTGATCAACAGGCTCACCGTGCCCGACGCTGCCGTTTACCGCGAATTCCGCCTGCGCGGCCTGCGCGAGCATGCGGACGCGTTTACCTCCAGCTTCGAGGAGGAAAACCTGCGCCCGCTGGCGGAGACCGAAAAGCGCTTGTCCCCCGCATCAGATACCGTGATGTGGGGCGCCACTGTCGACGGCACGCTGGCCGGCGTGGTGGGGCTGACCCGCGAAACGCGCCTGAAAAACCGCCACAAGGCCACCCTGGTCGCAATGTATGTCGCGCCCGAATTCAATGGCCGCGGCATCGGCAAGGCGTTGGTGCGCACAGTGCTGGACGAAGCGCGGCAATCGGACGTTGAACTTGTCGTCCTCACGGTAACCGCCGGCAACGGGCAGGCCACTGCGCTGTACGAGCGCAGCGGTTTTTTACCTTTCGGCACCGAGCCCGACGCCATCCGCGTGAACGGCGTCAGCTTCGGTAAAACCCATATGTATCTCCAACTCCCACGATCATCATGAGCATCACCTCTTTCTCTTTCCCGACCGCCATCAAATTCGGTGCCGGCGCACGCAAACAGGTGGCCCAGGCCCTGCTTGATGCAGGCTGCAAACGCCCGCTCATCGTGACCGACAAGGCGCTGGGCACCTTGCCCGTGCTGGCCGAATTCAAGACCCACCTGGCAGGCCTGGACGTGGCGGTGTTCTCGGGCGTCTTCGGCAACCCGACCTGCAGCCAGGTCATGGACGGTGCCGCAGCCTACAAGGCCCACAAGGCCGACTGCGTGATTGGTTTTGGCGGCGGCGCGGCGCTCGATGTGGCCAAGGTGGTCGGTATTGCCGCCACCCATGAGGGCGACATCCTCGAGTACGTCTGGGACCACCCACAGGTGCGCCCCATCGTCAACGAGCTGCCTTATTTTGTAGCCTTGCCCACCACCTCGGGGACCGGCTCCGAGGTCGGCCGGTCGTCGGTTGTGAGCGAAAACGACACACACCTCAAGCGCGTGGTGTTCAGCCCGAAAATTCTGGCGAAAGTGGTGTTTGCCGACCCCGAACTCACGCTGGGCCTGCCGCCGCAAGTCACCGCGGCCACCGGCATGGACGCGCTCACCCATAACATCGAGAGCTATCTCTCGCCGGCCTACCATCCGCTGTGCGATGGCATTGCGCTCGAAGGCACGCGCATCGCAGCCCATGCATTGCTCAAGGCCGTCAAGGAACCGTCGAACCTGCAGGCGCGCAGCGACATGATGATGGCCTCCATGATGGGCGCCATTGCCTTCCAGAAAGACCTGGGCGCGGTGCACTCCTGTGCGCATGCGCTCGGCGCCGTCTGCGACCTGCACCACGGCCTGGCCAACGCGCTGATGATCGACACCGTGCTGGCCTGGAATTACGAATCGGCCCCCGCCAAGTTCGACGAACTGGCCCATGTGTGTGGCGTTGCGGGTGGCGGCAAGGCCTTTGTGCCCTGGCTCAAACAGCTCAAGGAAAGCGTGGGCATCACCGGACCGTTGTCGGCACACGGCGTCAAACGCGAACACCTGCCGCGCCTGGTCGAGATCGCCACGGCCGACATCTGCCACCAGACCAATCCACGGCCGTGCAAGGCCGAAGACTTCAAGATGCTGTTTGAGTCGGCTTTATGAGTACCAACATGACAATCATTCGAAAGGCTCCCCTTCCAGCAGGGGCTGCGGAACCGGCTTTGCCGGGCCGCAGGCGCAGCGCCCCCGAGGGGCTGGAGCCCGCGGCTCCAAAGCTGCTTGAGCAGCTTTGGACGGGCGACAGAGGCGAAGCGTCTCGCGAGCCGCGGCCTGCAAGGCCTCGCGCATTACACGCAGCCGAAGGCGAAGTGAAAAGCGTGGGGGCTCTACCATGATCGCTGCTAGTCGTCTCAAAATAGGTTTGTCGGCCTGCTTCTCGCACGCCGATCCGACGCGCTCTTTTTTTAGCGGCAAGACGCTGCAGTACGTCGAGCAGTCGATTGCGCACTGGGTCATGTCTTCGGGCGCCATGGTGGTCATGGTGCCCTGTCCCACGGGCAGCACGCAGCGCGGCGACGTGACGTATGAGCACTACGCACAGTGGCTGGACGGCCTGGTGCTGCACGGCGGCGCCGATGTCTGGCCCGGCAGCTACGGCGAAGAGCCGCTGGAAGAAAAATGGTCGGGCGACCGGATCCGCGATGAATACGACAAGGCGCTGGTGGCGGCGTTTGAAAAAGTCGGCAAGCCGGTCTTTGGTGTCTGCCGCGGCCTGCAGCTCCTGAACGTGGCATTTGGCGGCACCCTCTACCAGGACATCAACACGCAGGTGCCCGACTCTTTTGTGCACCGCGATGCCGTCGCATACGACCAGAACTTCCACAGCGTGAATATCGTGCAGGGCTCCAGGCTCTCGGCCCTGTACCCCGGCGTGGAGCGCGTGCGCGTCAACAGCATCCACCACCAGGGCATCAAGGACCTGTCGCCCGAATTTGAAGCCGAGGCCTACAGCGTGGACGACGGCATCGTGGAAGCGATACGCCGCAAGGACAAGACCAAAAGCTATATCGCCGCCACCCAATGGCACCCCGAATTCCACAAACCCGGATCCGACACGATTGACGACGCCGCCGTGCTCGATGATTTTCTCACCGCCGTAGCGGCCGCCAAAAGCAAAGCAAAACAACCATGAACAAACTCGCCATTCACAACCCCGCCACAGGCACGCTGATTGCCGAACTGCCCGCGGATGATGCGGCCTCTGTCGCCGCCAAGGCCGCGCAGGCCCGCAAGGCGCAGGCCGGCTGGGCGGCAGTGCCGGTGGCGGCGCGCAAGGCCTGCATCACGCGCTTTCGCGCCGGCATCGTTGCCGAGCTGGACGCGCTGGCGGCCATCATGACGCGTGAAACCGGCAAGCCGATCAAGATGTCGCGCAACGAACTCAACGGCCTGCTGGGCCGCATTGACTTCTTCCTGGCGGAGCTTGACACCGCCACCGCCACGCAGACCGTGTTTGCCGATGGCGGCATGACCGAGCAGATCGAACACACGCCGCTGGGCGTGGTCGCCAATATTTCGGCCTGGAATTACCCCTGGTTTGTCGGCGGAAATGTGTTCATTCCCGCGCTTTTGACAGGCAATGCCGTGCTCTACAAGCCTTCCGAATATGCCGCCATGACGGGCCAGGCCATTGCACGCCTGCTGCATGCGGCCGGTGTTCCGCAAGACGTGTTTGTGCTGCTGATCGGCGGCGGCGCGGTGGGTGCCGCGCTGATGGAGCAGCCGGTGGACGGCCTCTTTTTCACGGGTTCCTACGCCACCGGCGCAAAGATTGCGCAGTCCATCGGTCCGCGCATGGTCAAGCTCCAGCTGGAGCTGGGCGGCAAGGACCCGACTTACGTCTGCGAAGACGCGAACCCCCAGACCGCTGCCGAGTCGCTGGCCGACGGCGCGATGTACAACACCGGCCAGAGCTGCTGTTCGGTCGAGCGCATCTACGTACACGAGAAAATCTACGACGCATTCGTCACCGCCTTTGTAGACACCGTGAAGACCTTCAAGACCGGCGACCCGATGAGCGAGGACACCTACATCGGCGCCATTACCCGTGCGCCGCAACTGGAAGTCCTGGACGCCCAGGTCGCCGATGCCAAAGCCAAAGGGGCCACCCTGCTGGCAGGTGGCAAGCGCGGCGCGGGACCCGGCACCTGGTATGAACCCACGGTCTTCAGCAACGTCAACCACAGCATGGAACTGATGCGCGAGGAAAGCTTCGGGCCAATCATCGGCATCCAGAAGGTGTCGGGCGATGCGGAAGCCGTCAAACTCATGAACGACACACGCTACGGCCTGACCGCCGGTGTCTTTACACCCGACGAGGCGCGCGCCAAAACCCTGCTGGCCCAGGTCAACGCCGGCAGCGTCTACTGGAACTGCTGCGACCGCGTGAGCCCGCGCCTGCCCTGGAGCGGCTACGGTGATTCAGGTGTGGGTCTGACACTGTCCACCTACGGCATCCAGACTTTCACCCGGCCAAAGGCCTGGCATCTCCGGAAATGACCCCCACGCTTTTCACTTCGAGCCTGCGGCACGCTGCCCCTTTCATTGGGCTGGGGGCTAATTTTCCTTGGGGCGGCCCGGCGGAAAATTGCAAGCCTGGTAAATAACCATGAAGCTCACCCTGTTCGACCTGGACCACACCGTGCTCAACGGTGACAGCGATGTGCTGTGGTGCGACTTCCTGATCGAAAAGGGTTATCTGGGCAAGACCGAATTCACCGCGCGCAACGCCGACATGGCGGCGCGTTACAAGGCAGGCACCGTGGGCTTGAAGGAGTTCGCTGATTTTTATGTGGGCACCCTGGCGGGGCGTACAGCCCAGGAGTGGGAGCCGATGCGCCAGGAGTTTCTGGCCGAATGGGTGGTGCCGCGCATCACACCGGCCRCAATCGCCCTCGTCGACAAACACCTGCAAGCCGGCGACCTGGTGGTCATGACAACCGCCACCAACCGTTTTATTACCGAGCTCACGGCCATCTACTTCGACATCGAACACCTGATTGCCACGGAACCCGAGATGCTGGGCAGCCGCTTTACCGGCAGCACCACCGGCGTGCTGAACATGCGTGAAGGCAAGGTCGAGCGCCTGCACGCCTGGCTCACCGCGCGCGGCCTGCACTTCAAGGATTGCAAGAGCACCGCCTACAGCGATTCCATCAATGACCTGCCGCTGCTGGAGGCCGTGAAACATCCGGTGACCGTGAACGCCGATGCCATGCTGGCGGCCATTGGGTTCGACCGCGGCTGGCCCGCGCTGCGGCTGCACTGAGCGCAAGCCGGGCGGCCGGACACCGTCCACCCCAAGGAAAACAGCCCGCAACCCAATAAGGGCGCGCGCAAGTAGCTATCAAAACGATAGCTGCATGACCACTGGAGCGGCTATTCGGCGCTCAGGTGCTTGCCCACAATCCCGGCCAGCTCAAACATCGTCACTTGCGGCTTGCCAAACACCGGCAGCAGCTTGGCGTCGGCATTGATGGCGCGCTTGTTGGCCGCGTCCTGCAGGCCTTCGGCCTTGATGTAGTCCCAGAGCTTTTTGATGACCTGGGTACGTGCCACTGGTTCTGCGCCGATCACCGCGGCCAGTGCGTCGCTGGGCTTGAGGCCTGCGCCCGGCTTGGCGACGCGCGGCGTTTTCGGTTTGGCCGTTTTGGCGGCGGGCGCCTTCTTGGCGGCAACCTTTTTGGCGGCCGGTGCTTTCGCCGTTTTCGCGGCGACGGTCTTGCCGAAAGGTGTCTTCACCGTCCCGGTCTTGGCAGCCGCCGGTTTGCGCGGCGGAAACTTGGACGGCGCGAACTCGAAGTTCACCTTGTCAGCTTCCTTGTCCCAGGCCAGCATGGCCTTGAAGGGGCGGCGCGTGCGCATCGAGACAAACTTGTCGAGCAGGTCGGTCTTGCCGGTTTCCAGCAGCTTGTGCATCTGCTCGCGCTCGATCGGCTGCTGCAGGATGACCTGGCCGGTCTTGAAGGTGCAGCTGGGCGTGGGCTGCTCATTCGTGGGCACCGACTTTTCGCAGACGTAGTTTTTGCCCAGCTCGAACACGCGCGAGGCGCAGCGCGGGCAGGGGCCCAGCGACTGCTGGCCGCTGAAATCAATGATCTCGCCGGTCTCGGCGTTCTTGTCGTCGCCGAAATCGAACTCCAGCTTGTAGTTCTTCGTCTCTTCGTCGAACTTGATCACCATCTCGGCGGTGAAAGGCCAGCCGGCCTTGGAACGGAAACCGTCCAGCGGGCCAATCTTCTTGTCGCGCAGGAACTGCTCGACCTCGGCTACTTCAAAGGTGCGGCCGGCCGGCGTCTTGCCGAAGCTGAAGCCGCAGCCGTCATCGCCTTTTTTGCCGGTACAGGTGTAGCGGCGGTAGTTTTCCTTGATCACGCCGCCGCAGTTGGGGCAGGGCGCCGACAGCGTGGCGTAGTCGCCGGGAATCGTGTCCTTGTCGTAGCCCTTGGCCTTGTTGACGAGGTTTTCCGTCATGGCGGCGATCTCGGCCATGAAGGTTTCGCGGCTGAGCTTGCCGTGCTCCATCTGCGCCAGCTTGTGTTCCCACTCGCCGGTCAGCTCGGCCTTGGAGAGTTCTTCCACGCCCAGGCCGCGCAGCAGCGTCATCAGCTGGAAGGCCTTGGCCGTGGGAATCAGCTCGCGGCCTTCGCGCAGCATGTATTTCTCGGCAATCAGCCCTTCAATCGTGGCGGCGCGGGTGGCGGGCGTGCCCAGGCCTTTTTCCTGCATGGCTTCGCGCAGCTCGTCGTCGTCGATCGTCTTGCCGGCGCCTTCCATCGCGCCGAGCAGCGTGGCTTCCGAATAGCGGGCAGGCGGCCGGGTTTTCAAACCCTTGGCCTCGACCACTTCGGCGCGCACCATCTCGCCGGGCTTGACCGGCACCAGGCTCTGGCCCTTGTCGCCGTCCTTGGCGTCAGCCACTTCGTCGGCGGCTTCCTTGCCGTAAATCGCGAGCCAGCCTGGCTTGACCAGCACCTTGCCCTCGGTCTTGAAGCTGTGGCCCACAGCTTGGGAAATGCGCGTGGTCACCAGGTATTCGGCGCTCGGGAAGAACACCGCCATGAATCGGCGCACCACCAGGTCATACAGCTTTTGCTCGGCGTCGCTCAAGCCACTGGGCGCCTGCAGCGTTGGGATGATGGCGAAGTGATCGCTCACCTTGGCATTGTCAAAAATGCGCTTGCTGGGCTTGATGTAGTTGCCCTTGATGGCCGTGGCCGCATGCGGCGCCAGGTGCTTCATGCCGCTGTCGGCCAGCATTTCAAAGGTCTGCTTGACCACCGGCAGGTAGTCTTCCGGCAGCGCACGCGAGTCGGTACGCGGGTAGGTCAGCGCCTTGTGGCGTTCATACAGGCTCTGCGCAATCGAGAGCGTCGTCTTGGCCGAAAAACCGAACTTGCCGTTAGCCTCGCGCTGCAAGGACGTCAAATCAAACAGCAGGCCGGCGGCCTGCGTGGTGGGCTTGCTTTCTTCCGTCACTGTGGCGGCCTTGCCGCGCACGGCTTCGGCAATGGCCAGTGCCTCGCGCTCTGTCCACACACGGTCGGCCTTCAGCTCGGCGTCGGGCTCTGCGTTGTCGGCGTTGGCTGCGGCCTTCTTCCATTTCGGGTCAAACCACTTGGCGGGGTACTCGCCGGCTTCAGCCAGAAAGGTCGCGTGGATTTCCCAGTAGTCGCGGCTCACGAACTTGCGGATTTTTTCTTCGCGCTCGACCACCACCGACAGCGTCGGCGTCTGCACACGGCCCACGGTCGTCAGAAAGAAACCGCCGTCGCGCGAGTTGAAGGCGGTCATGGCACGGGTGCCGTTGATGCCGACCATCCAGTCGGCTTCCGAGCGCGAACGCGCCGCGTCGGCCAGGCCCTGCATCTGCTTTTCGCTGCGCAGGCTTTCAAAGCCTTCGCGGATGGCTGCGGGCGTCATCGACTGCAGCCACAGGCGTTTGACCGGGTGCTTGCTGTTGGCGTATTGCTGGATCAGGCGGAAGATCAGCTCGCCTTCGCGGCCCGCGTCACAGGCGTTGACAAGGGCATTCACGTCCTTGCGTTTGGCCAGCTTGACGATGGCGTTGAGCCGCGTCTTGGTCTTGTCGATGGGTTTGAGGTCAAAGTAGGGCGGAATGACGGGCAGGTTGGCAAAGCTCCACTTGCCGCGCTTGACGTCAAATTCTTCAGGCGCCTGGATCTCGACCAGGTGGCCGACGGCCGACGTGACCAGCCACTCATCGCTTTCAAAGTACTCGTCGTGCTTTTCAAACTTGCCGGCCGTCGGCGTGATGGCGCGGACGATGTCCTGCGCCACCGAGGGCTTTTCTGCAATCACAAGGGTTTTCATATGTACTTCTTCAAACCTTCTACATCTTCGGGGAACATTTCCCCGCTTTCGGCAAATACGACTTTGCCTTCACGTCCGTTGGCCGCCACCTTGAGCACCACCACCACGGGCAGGCCCACCGGCTTGGGTAAAAATTTCGCGACCTCGGGGGTCAGCATCCCGGCGGGAAAGCTGTAGCCCTTGGTCTTCATATAAGTGGCAGCGGCGGCCTGCTGCTTGTCGATGGACAGTGCCAGCACCTCAAGCCCCTGGGCCTTTTGCGCCCGCCACAAAGCTTCTATATGGGGCGACTGGACCGCACAAAAAGGGCACCAGCTGGCCCACCAGTACACCACAAGCGTCTTTCCAGCCACTGCGGCAGGCATCCATGCACTGCCATCCAGCAGCGTGACGGCGGGCAAGGGCAGGGTGCTGCCGGCCTTGGGCAAAGGGCTTTCCCCGCCTTTGGCCCACGCCGGCAGGCCCAGCCCCGCCGCGGTGGGCAAGGCAAGGGCGGCAGCGGTCTGCATCAGGTTTCGGCGATTGAACACGGGGGGCTCCTTGGGCGCATCACTACAATAGCGGCTCTCGCGCATGTACGCGCGCGGGTGCGCACGCATGCGCACGCACGCGCACATGCATGAATTAACCATACCAAAAAAATCTGTCGTGTCAAAAACCCAGGCTTCCGCTGTCCCCGCATCTCCCTCCAAACCCGCGGCTCCGGCTGCCGACGGGCGCCGCATCCAGACCCGGCGCTCCGGCGTGCACGGCAAGGGTGTTTTCGCCGTGCAGGACCTGGCGGAGGGCGAAACGCTGATCGAATACGTCGGCGAAATCATCAACTGGAAAGAAGCCCTGCGCCGGCACCCGCACGACCCCAAGGACCCGAACCACACGTTCTACTTCCACATCGACGAAGAGCATGTGATCGACGCCAAGCACGGCGGCAATTCCTCTCGCTGGATCAACCACAGCTGCAAGCCCAACTGTGAAGCCGACGAAGAGGGCGGCCGCGTCTTCATCAAGGCGCTGCGCAACATCAAGGCCGGCGAAGAGCTGTTCTATGACTACGGCCTGATCATCGACGCGCCCTATACCAAGAAGTTGCTGGCCGAATACCCGTGCTGGTGCGGCGCCAAAAACTGCCGCGGCACCCTGCTGGCGCCCAAGGACGACGACAAGAAGAAGAGCAAGAAATCAAAAAAGAAGGCCGGCAAAAAGGCAGACGCCAAGACCGACAAGAAAAAAGCGGTGAAGAAGGCGGAAAAGAAGACGGAAAAAAAGGCCGATAAAAAAGCCGGTAAGAAATCTGACAAGTCAGACAAGAAGCCCGCGAAGCAAAAGAAGGACTGACCCGGTCATTCACCTTCTTCAGGTTCTTTCACCCCTCCGGCCAGGCCCGCGCCCTGGGCTTTCATGACCACTCCCCCCACCCAACCCATCCGATGGCCCGCCGAGGCCCTCTGGGAGGCCGTGGCGCCCTCTTTGCCGGGCTTTACGGTCGAGGTGTTGCCCGAGATTGACTCCACAAACACCGAGCTGATGCGCCGCTTCCGCGGTAGCCCCTCCGGTAGCGGCGGCAACCCCACGGTGGAGCCCCGCCCCGAGCCCCTGCTGCTGGTGGCCGAGCAGCAAACCGCCGGGCGCGGACGGCTGGGCCGCCAGTGGCAAAGCCGCCGCGGCGACAGCCTCACGTTTTCACTGGGCCTGCCTCTGCAGCCTGTCGACTGGTCCGGCCTCTCCCTGGTGGCCGGCATCAGCGTGGCCGAAAGCCTTGAGCCGGTTGTCCCGGGGCAAACGGGCCAACCACGCATCGGACTGAAATGGCCCAACGACCTCTGGCTGTCCACTCCCGACGGTGACCGCAAGCTGGCCGGCATCCTGGTGGAAACCGCCAGCTGGGAGGGCGTGCGTTACGTGGTGATCGGGATCGGCATCAACATCCGCACGGTGGAAATCCCCACCGCAACACCCCCATCCGCTTCTCCCCTGCCCGGTATCCTGCCGGGCAGCCTGCAGGCACTGCTGCCGGCACTGGACGCCACCGCCACCCTGCTGCGCATCGTGCCGCCGCTGGTGCAGGCGGTGCAGGCGTTTGAGCGCTTTGGCTTTGCACCTTTCCAGGCGCGTTTTGCGGCGCGCGACGTCCTGGCGGGCCGCACCGTGCAGCTGTCTGACGGGCAGAACGGCATGGAAGGCACGGCCCACGGCGTGGGCGAAAACGGGGCACTGCTGGTGCATACTGCGGCTGGCATGAAACAAATCACCAGCTCCGAAGTCAGCGTACGGCCCGTTGCAGCGCAGCCCGCGAAGGACTCGCGCCGATGCTGAGGCTGCTGGTGCTGGTGCTGCTCCTGGCCAATGCGGGCTACTTCGCCTGGACGCAAGGCCTGCTGGCCGACTACGGCTTTGCACCCATCACACAGGCCGAACCGCAGCGCCTGTCGCAGCAGATCCGGCCCGAGGCGATGCGCCTTTTGACGTCTACCGATGCGCGCCAGCTCGAGAGCCCCGGCATTACCGCCGCAGCGGCGCCAACGCCTCCCCCCGCACCCGAATGCCTGCAGGCAGGGCTCTTCACCCCCGAACAGACCATCGCCCTGCGCGCTGGACTGGAAGCCGGTCTGCCCATCGGCAGCTGGTCACTCGAAAACAGCTCCGAACCAGGCCGCTGGATCATCTACATGGGCAAATACGCCAACGAGGACGCGCTGGCCAAAAAGCGCACCGAGCTGCGCGGCATGGGGGTCTCGTTCGAGCCCCTGCTCAACCCCGCGCTGGGGCCAGGCCTCTCGCTGGGCCATTTCAGCTCCCAGGCCGACGCAGAGCGCGAGCTGGCCAAGGTCGCCACGCGCGGCGTACGCACCGCCAAGGTGGTGCAGGAGCAGCCTGAACTGCGCGGCCAGCTGCTCAAACTCCCGGCCGTCGACGCGCCGCTCATGGCCAAGCTCGAGCTGCTTAAGCCGCAGTTGGTGGGCAAGGCCTTGCGGCCTTGCTAGATATGGCCCCCACGGTCGCTCACTTCGTGTAGCTCCCTGCCCCCCGAGGGGGCCGCCCGCCTGTGGCCCGGCAAAGCCGGTTCCACGGCTCATGCTGGCTTAAGAGCTCGCCGCGGTTGCACAGCGCGTATCCGATCATCCCGGGCCTCTCGGAGGCTCGTATCCCGGGCGAACTCCATGCTATCGATTTAGGAGCTGCTTGCGCTCGTCCCGCTTGGCTCTCAGCACCTATTTTCTTGAGAAATACCTGAGCCGCCACACCCAGTCCAAGCCAGCAGGGGCCGCGGAACCGGCTTCGCCGGGCCGCAGGCGCCGCCCCCTCAAGGGGGGAACAAGCTACACGCAGTGAGCTTGGACAGGGGTGTACCAGTTCACCGCCCCTTCGAGGGGGGAACGGGCTACACGCAGTGAGCCTGGACGGGGGTGGGCTTATTCAGACTGCCTTCCAGTGCCGCAGCGGCACGCAGGTCTGCAACCGGGTTACGGCCTGGTCCATCAGGGCCGGATGGAGTTCGTGGCCCAGCGTGGCGGCTACGTCCAAAGTGGCGTCGGCGCCCAGTTGCATCAGATGCTCGAAATCGCTGCGGGTGCGCGCCAACGGCACCACGGCGTCGTTTTGGCCGTGCAGCAGGTGCAAGGTGGTCAGCGCGGGCGCGCGGGCCGGCCAGACCTGGTAGCCACCGCCGAATGACAGCAGCCGGCCGGCCAGGCCATCGTGCGCGTCGCTCAGGGCCAGCGCCAGGCTGGCGCCCGCCCCGAAGCCGGCCAGCGCCGTATCGGACTGCAGGATGTCGAAGCGCTGCTGTTGCGCGCGCACAAACGCTGCCAACGCTTCCACCCGGGCAGCCAGCGCCCCCGCATCGTCCAGACCCGCGGCGTTGGCGCCAGCCGCATCGGCGTGCGGGCCAGTCAGGCCTTGCGGCATCAGCACGGCGGCTTCGGCAAACGCGCCGCCCAGCAGGTTGCCCAGCTCCAGCATGTCGGCCGCCGTGCCGCCAGCGTCGTGCAACAGCACAAACAGCTGGCGGGGTGCGCCGTTCAGGGGCAGCAGTTCAATGGTTTCGGGCTCGGGCGGGTTCATGGCAGGACGCTTAAAAAAATGGGAAAGAGGCAACTGGGGCCTTTCCGGCCTCTTTCAACCACTGTAACCAAGCTCTTTACGCCGCCTGCGCCCCTTACGCCCCTTACGCCCCTTACGCAGCGGCAGTTTCTCCGCGCTGCGCGTCTTCCGTGATCAGGGAAGCATGCAGCCGCACGCCCGCTGCCGCGCCACTGGCCGTGGCAAAAGTAATGCTGTGCGGCACGCGCGCCATGTCGCCCGCGGCGTACACGCCGTTCACGCTGGTCGCACCCCACGCGTCGATGCGCACGATGGGGCCAAACGGTGAATCCTCAAACGCGCAGCCCAGTGTCTCAGCCAGCGGGCTGGCCATGCGCACCTGCGTGCCCACCAGCAGGGCCTTGATCGCCACGCGCCGGCCATCCTGCAGCAACACGCCTTCCAGCGCGGGCGCCTCACCCTGCAGTTCAGCAATGGGGCCTTGCTCAACCCTGACCTTGCGCGCGGCCAGCTGCATCCGCTCTTCGGCTGACACATCGACCACACCTTGCGTAAACAAGGTCACCTCGCCCCAGTCGGCAAACATCAGCGCCTGGTGCACCGACATCGGGCCCGTGCCCAGCACGCCGACTGCGCCGCCGCCAATCTCATAACCATGGCAATACGGGCAATGCACCACGGTCTGGCCCCAGCGTTCCCGAAGGCCGGGAATTTCGGGCAGCACGTCCGACACGCCCGTGGCCAGCAGCAGGCGCCGACCGGTGAACCAGCGCATCCCTTCTTCGGCTTCCACCACAAATGCGGCTGTGCCGATGTCAACGCGGCTCACGCGGCCGCTGAAGATCTTTGCCGTCGGGTACGCCAGCAGCTGCTCCCGGGCTGTTGCCAGGAGTTCGGCGCCCGGCTTGCCGTCGTGGCCCAGCACGCCATGTGATTCCGAGGCAAAACGGTTGCGCGGCATGCCCGCATCGATCACCAGCACCTTGCGCCGCGCGCGGGCCAGTTGCAATGCAGCAGACAGCCCCGCAAAACTCCCACCCACAATGATTGCGTCATACAGCATGGGAAGCCTCCGGTGACAAGGGGTGCGCGCCGTGGCCGGCATGGTCCGCATGCGCAGCCATGGCGCGGTTGAAGTCGGCCGACAGGTCAGCGAGCGTGACCTCCGCCAGACGTTTCATGAGCAGGGCTTCAGCCTCGCGCAGGCTGCCGGCGAGGGCGCGCTGCACGGACTGCTCAATGACACAGCCGTCCGCATGCGCGCCCTCTTCAGGCGCCGGCGCACCGGCATCGCCCACCGCCATCTGCACGTCCAGCAGGGTGACCGAAGCCAGGTCCCGCGCCAGCACCCAGCCGCCGCCGTGCCCGCGCTCCGACACCACAAAGCCGGCATCACGCAGGCTTGCCATGGTGCGCCGCACCACCACCGGGTGGGTGCGCAAACAGGTGGCCAGCTCGTCCGAGGTCATCGGCCCCTGGCGATGGGCCATGTGCAGCAGGGCATGCAAAACGGCGGAAAGCCGGCCTCTTGATTTCATGTAACTTATCATGTTGCATGATTCTACGGAGTACGGACTCCCGCGCCGCGGCGCCACGCCAAAACCATACGCGTGCAGGGGACACTCCAGCCACAGGCGGGGCTGCGCGGGCGGTTTGGCGCCCAAGTCGGCGAGAATCAGCGTTTTTGACGTACCCAGAGATCTGGAAAAACACCATGAAAATCGGAAAAGACACCGCCGTTACCCTTAGCTACAAGGTGGCGGACGCCCAGGGCAAGCTGGTCGAGCAAAGCAGCGCACCCATGGTTTACCTGCACGGCGGCTACGGCAACACCCTGCCCAAGATCGAAGAAGCGCTGGACGGCCAGGAAAAAGGCTTCCAGACCGTGCTGGCGCTGGAGCCGCAAGACGCCTTCGGCCTGCGCGACGAAAGCCTGGTACGTACCATCCCCCGCACGCAGTTTCCACCCGGGGTCAAAGTGGGCGGCCAGCTCGAAGGCCGGGGCGACGACGGCCGCCAGCATGTCTTCAACGTGACCAAGATCAAGGGCGATACGGTCCTGCTGGACGGCAACCACCCGCTGGCCGGCAAGGCCCTGCGCTTCACCCTGAAAGTGACCGACGTGCGCGCTGCTTCGGAAGAAGAAATCGCCCACCGGCACGTGCACGGCGAGCACGGCCACCACCATTAATCTGCGCTGGGTGACCGTCCGGCGATTAAGCCGTTAGCGTTACGCACCGTTACCGTCGTAAAGACTCCTCTGAACTAAAGTGGGATTGAGCCTACATCCCCCGATGCCGCACGACGACAACCCCGGCACCCGATGACGGCTAACTTCATGGATTAACTTCAGAGGTACCCATGGTCATCAACGCGTTTCTTGTCGAAGACAAGCCGGACATACGCAGAACACTGGTCGAGGCCATGGAAGAAATCGCACCCCTGCGTTTCGTCGGCCACGCCGACTCCGAGACCAGCGCCCGCCAATGGCTGGGCTCGCACAACGAAGACTGGGACCTCGCCATCGTCGACCTCTTCCTCGCTGAAGGCTCAGGCTTTGGCGTGCTGAAGGACTGCCAGCAGCGCACAGCCCGCCAGAAAGTTGTGGTGCTGACCAGCCACAACCAGGAGAACATCCTGCACTACTGCCGCGAGCTTGGCGCCGATGAGGTGTTTGACAAATCGCAGGACGTGGAAAAGCTGGTGCTGTATTGCCAGGCCCATGCGGCCAGCCTGGGCGGCACGGCCCCTTTACCGCAATAAACCGCGCTGCGATCAGGCGGCGATCTCCCATGCCGGCTCCGCGCCGTGCTGTAAGCCGCCGCCGGTGTACGCTCGGTGGCTGCGATGAACACCTCCACCCCTCCCGCGCCCAAGCTGCGCGCCGCCTGGACCATGCTGTTTGCGCTGACGACCGCCGTCGCGCTCAGCCAGTCTTTTCGCACCGTGGGCGCCATCATGGCCGCGCCGCTGCAGGCTGACTTTCACCTCTCCGCGCAGGCCCTTGGCCTCTTTGCCGGCGCATTCCATTTTCCCTTTGGCGCAATGCAGCTCTTCATGGGCATCGGCATAGACCTGCACGGCGTGCGGCGCACCGTGCTGGCCGCTTTCCCGCTGGCCATTGCCGGTGCCGCACTGTCAGCCCTGGCAGGCAATTACGGCACGCTGGTGGCCGGGCAGGTGTTGATCGGCATGGGCTGCGCGCCGGCCTTCCTGGTGTGCACCGTTTTCATCGCACGCCACTTTCCCACCCAGCGTTTTGCCGCGGTGTCCGGCCTCACCCTCGGCCTGGGCGGCCTGGGCATGCTGCTCACAGGCACGCCCCTGGCCTGGCTGATCGAGGCGACGTCCTGGCGCATGGGCTTCTGGGTGCTGGCCGCGCTGGCGGCGCTGGCCTGGCTGCTGATCTTCACGCTGGTGCACGAGCCCGCGCAACAGGCGGCAGGCGTGCAGCCCCGCGAGTCCGTGCGTGAAGCTTTTGGCAAATTCGGCGCGCTGCTCACCTTGCCGCATACCTGGGGCATCCTGGTGATCTCGGCGGTGGGCTATGCGTCCTTCATTTCGCTGCGCGGCCTGTGGCTTGGGCCCCTGCTGATGCAGCGCCATGATTTTTCGCTGGTGCAAAGCGGCAACGTCGCGCTGGTGATGTCGGTGGTGTCACTGTTCGGCCCGCCGCTGTTTGGCCGGCTTGACCCGGGCCCCGCCCATCGCCGCCGCTGGATCACGGGCCTGACCGTGCTGCTGGCGGCGCTGTTCGCGGCATTCGCCTTCACGCACAGCGCGGTGGTCGATGTGGCGGGGCCGGTCATCATCGGCCTGCTGTCGGGTTACCTGGTGCTGCAGTACGCCGACGTGCGTGCGGCTTACCCCGCAGCACTCACGGGCCGGGCGATGGCGGTGTTCACCATGGCGATGTTCCTGGGTGTGGCCGGCATGCAGTGGCTGACCGGACTGGTCGCCTCCGTTGCCGCCGCACGCGGGCATGAACCCTTCACCGCGGTGCTGGCCAGCATTGCCGTGCTGCTGGCGGTCGGYGCGCTGCTGTTCAAGGTGCTGCCTGCGCCGCCGCAGCAAAGCTGAAGACAAAATCACAAGCAGGCGCCCACAAAAAAAGCGGCGCCACATGCGCCGCTTTTTTTGTGTCCGGCAGGCCGGACATTGCTGGCTTGAAAGCCTCAGAAGCGCTTGTTGCCTTTGGCCACGTCCTTGACGGTTTCCTTGGCATCGCCGTAGTTCTTCTGCACCGAGCCTTCAGCCTGTTTGGCCAGGCCCTTGGCTTGCTGCTCCTTGCTTCCCACGAGCTTGCCCGCAGCTTCCTGCGTCTTGCCGGCCATGTCTTTGGCAGCGCCCTTGACTTGATCCTTGTTCATGATGACTCCTGATGAATTCGACGAGACCTCCAGGAACCCTGAGAGGTATACCCGGGCCAACGTTCGTCGTTTAACGCCGGCCACTTACCAAGATACCGACCCGCCGGGACCGCAGCGTAGGCGCAGCACCCGAACGCATGTCGGTCCCAGTGATTCGGCAAAGCTGGCCCGTCAATCCGCCACCGTCACCACATTGCCGGCAAAGGTGACCCGGTCCGGCGCGTCGGCCTGCAGCTTGATGGGCGGCACATTGGCGGGCGTGATCGGGTTGGGCGTGGTGCCGGCAAGGCCGCGCGGTACCGTGCGCACCACCTGGCTGGCCGGCAGCGGCGCGCCGGTCTTGAGGTGGGCGTACATCATGTCCATGGCCTGGATGAAGTAGCGGTGCAGCGGCACCAGCCGCTGGCCGTAGCCCGGGAAGCCCAGGAAGGCATCAAAGTGCTGGGCGTTGGTGACTTCGATGTACGAGAGCTTGCTGCGCGAACCCTCCACCATCTTGTTCAGGCCAAAGTAGGGGCGCGAGGTAAACGCCACCGGCACCAGCGTGTCGGAGCGGCCATGCACGATCAGCGCGGGCTTGCCCTGCAGGTTGGCGGTGCGCAGCACTTGCTGAACACCTTCTCGCACACGCAGGGCGTCAGGCGTGCTTCCCGTCATCAGCGCGCGCAGGCACAGGGCACCGGCGCTGTTGTAGTCCTGCACGTTGCCGGCCGATATCGAGGCCGCGTCCAGCATCGGGCCGCCCAGGCTGGCGTTGTTGACGATGTTGACGCCCGCCGTGGGCGGCACGCCATTGCCCGTGCCGAATGACGTGGCCAGCGGGCCCGCCGGCGCAGGCACCGGCAGGTTGGGCGTGGGCGAAGCGGCAGGCGCCGTGGCGGCAAAGCTGTAGCCGCACAGGTTGTCCTGCACGCCGGCGCGCCCGTAGGCATTGGCATACGTCAGCGCCACCGGCAGCGTGGCAAACGAATAGTGCGAAGCCTGCAGGTCATTGCTCTCGGGTTGCCAGCCCAGTTGCACCAGCGTGGCCATGGCGCTGCCCGCCTGTTCGGCCGTGGTGTTGCCGATGACCACGCCGTTGGCCTTGAGCGCACTGCAGCGGCTTGCGGCAATCACCGGGTTGATCGTGTTGAAAACATTGGTGGTGGGCGACACCAGCGCAGCGCAAGGCTGCAGCAGGTTGGCCAGCGTGATGTAGTCATACAGCGGCCTGCCGGTGCCGGCCAGCGTGCTGTTGCCGCGCCGCACACTGAGGCGCGCATCGGGTACCAGCTGCACCTGCGGCTCTGCTACCGCCACACCGCTGATGAGGCCCTGCGTGTCCTGCTCGGCCGCAGCCAGCGCAGCGCCCGCACCGTTGGACACGCTGGAGGCAATCACGATGGTGTTGGACGGGTTCAGCGTCTTCAGGCGGCTGCCGCCGTCGGGCGAAGGCTTGCCATAGCGCTCGTTCAGCACATAGTAGGCAAACTCCACCGCCTGCAGCGTGTAGCGGCCCCAGTCTTTTTCAGAGTTCTGCTGCGAATGCGCATGCTTCACGGCAAAGCGGTTGGGCGTGGCGGCGTTGAAGGCCGTGCGCTCAGCCTGTGTCAAATTGGCAGTGAAGTTGGAGGCCGTGCCGGCCGCCACCGCGTCGGCGCGCAAACCGTTTTGCAGGTGCACCGTGTTGTTCTGCAGGTCGTGCATGCCGCTGCCGGTGCCCTTGTCGGTATAGGCCACGGCGCAGCCGTTCTTCAAACCCCATTCACCCGACGAGCCAATGGCGCCGTAAACGCCGCGTGACCCGCTCGAGGTGCCGGTAACGATGCACGGGCTGGCCGGGTTGAAGCTCGCCGGCACCTGCACCATCATCGTCACGTTCTGCCGGCCGCTGCCGTCGTCTGAGTAAGCGATGTATTCCGTGCCGGCAATCTTGCCCTCGCCGGCTGTGACGTTGCCTTTGGCGTCCACGTTGGGGCCGTACAGCGTGCCGTAGCCGCCGCCGGGAGAAATGTCGAGGATGGCGCGGTAGTTGTTATAGATCGCAATCCGGCGCAGCTCGGCCGCGCTGGGGTTTAAGGGGTCAACAGGCGCCGGCGCAGGTGCGGCCAGGCCGGTCTTGCCCAGGCCGGCGGTCAGCAAGTCGTCATTACCGCCGTCGTACACGCCGGTGGTGATGACGCCCAGCCAGGCCGGCTTGATGTTGGGCTGCACGCCCACACCGCTTGCGCAGCCGCCCAGCGCGGCCACTGCCGCCAGGGCCATGGTGGTTTTGATCAGGGTGAATGTCATGTCGTCCTCCTCGGGTTATTCGTACGACATCATCAGCGCAACGGAGCCCGCACGCGCATTTGCCGCTGTCGGATTTGTAAGGTTTTTCTTGTAAGGCTTTTGCCTCAGCCGCGCCTTTGCTGCCTGCCACGTCTGTTTGCCTGCCAGGCAGTCAGTCGCTTCGCTATGTTTTTGATAGCTGCTTGCGCACGGCCACCGCGCGCTACAGGCCAATTGGCTTAAGGCTATTTCGCGTCGCTGTACACCGTGGCGCGCGACACGCCCATGTGCGCGGCGGCGATCTCGGCGCCGCGGCGGATCTCCAGGTAGCCCGCCTTCTTGAGGTCCTGCACCAACTGCTTGCGGTCGGCAGGCTTGAGCGAGCGTGATGTCGTGGCCCGCGCCGCGGCAAATTCGTCAATGCACTGCTGTATGCGGTCGGCGTTGGAGGCGTCCAGCGTTTCGGTGACAGCGCTGCTTTCAATCGCGGTGAACTGAGACATCGCCGCCTGGAAGCCGTTGAACAGCGTCAGGTCCACGTTCAGGCAGATCGCCGCCACGTAATCACCGGCCTCGTTGCGTATGCCCACCGACGTGCTCTTGACCTTGCGGCCATCGGCGAACTGGTTGGCGTAGTTGGCAATCACGGCCGGATAGTCCGGGTCCTGGATGCGCGCCAGGCCCAGCTCGGTGGCGGGCTGGCCTATGCGGCGGCCGCTCAGGTTGTTTTCTATCGCCAGGATCGCGTTCTTGGGGTGCGTCAGGTCGTGCACCACCACTTCACAAAACGGCGCAAAGGTTTTGCCCAGCCCTTCGGCAATGTTCTTCAGCTCGGCGAGCAGATGTGCGTTGCTGGGCTTGTTGCTGGGTTTTTTCATGGGGCGCAGCCTCCGGTCAGGGCGATTCAAATTTCAGACAATTTGTCCAGTCGCAATCGTAGCGCACCGTGCACCACTGTTGAAGCAGCGGATTGGTGGAGCGAGCCACCACCGCAGCCCGTGCGCGCCGGCCGCACAGTAGGCGCAAGCCTATTCCTACACCCGGCGTGCCCAGCCTCCTGCACCATGCGGCCGGCGCAGCGGGGAAAGTACCAACGTACCTGCTGCGGTTTTATCGCGGTATCTCGCGGTATGTGTTTCCGCGCATAACCCCATCAACAACTTACCCCTTCAAAGGAGGCCCTTATGTTGAACCCATCCAAATTCAAGCTCAGCCGAATGGCGCTGGCCGGCGTGGCCGCTTCTGCCCTGGCATTGGCGGCCCTGCCCGCCACGGCACAGACCAGCAGCACCACAGGCGCCGGCACCTCATCCACAGCGACTGACGCCGGCAAGCTGGCCCGTGCCGACAAGGGCATGCTCGACGACCTGGCCCAGGCCAACATCGCCGAGGTCGAAGCCGGCAAGATGGCCCTGGAGAAATCACAAAACGCCGAGATCAAAAAGTTTGCACAGCACATGGTTGACGACCACACCAGCGCACTGGCCGAAGTGCAGGCGCTGGCCCGCGCCAAAAATGTGACCCTGCCCGACGGCCCCGGCGCCATGGCCAAAACCAAGGCCACCGCATTGAAGGCGCTGTCAGGCAACCTGTTTGACACGGAATACGCCAAGCGCGCCGGTGTGGGCGACCACGAAGCCACCATCAAGCTGCTGAACAAGATCCAGAAGGACGCCAAAGACGCCGACCTGAAGGCCCTTGCCGGCAAGATGCTGCCCAAGGTGGAAGGCCACCTTGAAATGGCCAAGGCCGTGGTGCCCGCCAAATAAACAGCCACGCGGCTGAGCCTGTTTCGTTTTTCTTTGTTTAACTTTTTAGGAACTGCTGTATGACCATCCTCTGGACCATCCTTATCGGCTTTCTGGTTGGCCTTGTTGCCAAGTTCCTGATGCCCGGCCGCGACCCCGGCGGCTTCATCATCACCGTGCTCATCGGTATTGCCGGCTCTTTTGTGGCCACCTACCTGGGCGCGGCGATGGGCTGGTACCAGCAAGGCGAAACGGCCGGCTTCATCGCCGCCGTGCTGGGCTCCATCGTGCTGCTGCTGCTCTACCGGCTTCTCATCAAGCGCTAGCCAGAACGCACCAGGAACCCCAGCCAGACACCCCGGCGCATTCACGTGCGCCGGGGTGTTGTGCTGTGTGGCTGGCGCGGGGACTTGATGCGGCTTCTTTTGCGAAAAAAGTTTTACCCAGCCCGGCCGCTGAGCCCGCTGCACCTGCCATTCGATTTCCATGAAATTGCCCTCTTGAAATTTTTTGGGGCAACTCCTACATCCTGATCCGGAGCGCCGGGACCGCTTCCTGGTGCACTGATGTTCAAACCCCGAATGGAGGACTCACCATGTACCGATCGTTATTTCCGCGCGACATGTTCGCCGAACTCGATCGCCTGCAGCGTGATCTGCAGCAGGCCTTCGATCTGTCTCCCAGCATTCGCGGCTTTGGCCGCAGCAGCTACCCCGCCCTGAACATTGGCGGCACTCCGCAAACGATAGAGGTGTATGCCTTTGCCCCGGGCATTGACCCGAAGTCGCTGGAAGTCAGCCTGGAGCGCGGCCTGCTCACCATTGCCGGCGAGCGCAAAACCGAGCTGCCCGAAGCCGGCTCGCAGTCGACCGTGCACATCAACGAGCGCTTTTCCGGCGCTTTCCGCCGCGTGCTCACCGTGCCCGACGAAGCCGACCCTGACGCCGTGAACGCCAGCTTCAAGGACGGCCTGGTCCATATCACCATCCAGCGGCGCGCATCGGCCCAGCCGCGCCGCATCACCATCCAGTGAAAGGAGGCAAACCATGAACTACGCAAACACCCAAACCAGTAACAACACGGGTAACAGCGGCAATACCGGCAATGGCGGCAACGGCGCCACCCGCAGTAACGGCAGCTACGGCGACGCAAGCACCGCCAGCAACGGCAGCACCAGCCGCGGCATGCAAACCAGCCAGCAGGGCGGTGAAGTGGCGCAGAAAGACACCTCGCGCTACGCCAACGGCGCGCTGACTCCGCCTGTCGACGTGATTGAAGACAGCAACGGCATCACCCTGTATGCCGACCTGCCCGGCGTACCGCGCGATAAGCTGCACCTGCAGGTGGAAGCCGACACGCTGACGATTGACGCCGAGTCGGCCCTGTCCACACCCGAGGGCCTGCAGTCCACCCACACCGAAGTGGGGCTGGGGCGCTTTCACCGCGTGTTCACGCTCAGCAAGGAGCTCGACACCGAGAAAGTGAGCGCCGAGCTGGCCAACGGCGTGCTGAAGCTGCGCATACCCAAGGCGCAGCACGCACAGCCCCGGCGCATCGAGATCAAGGCAGCCTGATTGCGCCCCGGCGCCTCTGCGGCAACCCGCGGCATACGCCGCGCCGGCCCGCCGGCCTGCTTACTTGGCCGGCACCGGCGTGCGCTGCGCCGGGTCGTAGAAAAACGTTTCTTCGGCAATGCGCTCGCCTTCCCAGCGCTGGTAGGCGAGCTCTTCCATGCGCATGGTGCTGCCGTCGGCCCACACAAAATTGAAGACCCAGCGGATGATAACCTTGTCACCGCTGATAAACACCGGTCGCACACAGGTTGACGTCATCGACTTCACGCGTGCCATCACTTTTGCTTCACCTTCCACCAGCTTGTCGCGCCCACGGCGCGGCGGCTGCTGGTTTTCTTGCATGGTCGCATCAGGCGTGTAGAACTCTTCAATCGCTTCGGTGTGCGCGTTCTGTTCAACGCGGGCAATAAAGCGGTCTACGGTTTCAGGCGTGGGCATGCGGGTTTCCTTTGCTGGGCTGCTTGGGGTGTTGATGCGTTTCGGCGCTGCTGCCTGAACCTAAGGAACTCAACGGAACAGACAACAAGGGGGCCGAACGAAAGCCGAAGTGTTGCACGCCTGAAGCTTTTTCGCTGGCGGCATAACTCCCTTGCGCCTTTGCCAGACGCACTCATTCACATGAGGCGAACATCAACGGCGCAACAGCAATAAGCGCACTAGCCGGCCAGCTCATTCACCTCAGCCAATGAGTCCGCATGCCGGTGCACCAGCTTCCACTCATCACCCTCGCGGCGAAACACTTCAGTGACCCGCAACTTCATCGTGATCACATCCGGCTTGCCATGCATGCGCACCCGCGCTTTCTGAAAACCCGTCCAGTAAGCGATCGTCTCACTCTCCGCCATGTCCAGGATTTCAAGCTCGGTAGTGCCACCCGCTTCAAACACACGGGCGTCCCGCGCATACCGCGCCGACACCTCCTCCGTGCCATGCACCGCCCCACCGCCTGGGCCCATAAAAGTGGCCGGCAAGTCCTGCGCCGACAMGGCAGCCAGCGGCGCCGCGTTGCCACCCACATAGGCGGTGGCCGCCTCCTTGCGCTGCTTCATGAAAGTCTTGAAGTCTTGTGGCGTACCCATGTTTGTCTCCTAAAGATG
>NZ_JBFUBD010000008.1:0-56613 GCF_056405935.1 Polaromonas sp. P1_E3 | reverse complement strand
GCCATCGGCTTGTCCATATTTTCGCGGCTGACATCGCGCATCACCCGGCCGCCCTTGGCATCCAGCGTCAGGGATACGTTGGGCTCCTGTTTTTGCGAATCAAATCCGGCCTGGGCATCCGTCAGGCTCTCACCGGTGACAAGGACCTGCTTCTTGACGATCACCGGGTTGCCGTTAATATCCGGGAATTTTTCGGAGCCAAATGGCACGATGCCCCCGGTCATGGCGGAACGGGCCTCAGCGCTGTCGTCCACCAGGCGCATTTCCAGCGTGGCGGTGCGGCCGATGATTCTCTGAACTCGCGCGGGATCCTGAATACCCGGCAGTTGCACGACGATGCGGTCTATACCCTGTTGCTGTATCACCGGCTCCGCTACACCGAGTTCGTTGATCCGGTTGTGCAGCGTCACCATGTTCTGCTTGAGAGCCTGGTCCTGGATGCGGCGCGCAGCCTCGGGCTTGATCGTAGCCGTCAGCTTATATTCAGTTCCTTCGGGCACCTCCACCGTCTGCAGGTCGGGAAACTGGTCCTGAACCAGGGCTTTGGCGGATGTCAGTGTGGCGGAATCACGCACCTTGATATCAATCGCCTGGCCGTTGCGGGCGATGCCGCCATGCCGGATGTTTTTCTCACGCAACGACGTCCGGAGGTCGCCAGCGAGTGACTCGGCACGCTTGGTCAGCGCAGCCTGCATGTCCACCTGCAGCATCAAATGCACGCCGCCTCGCAAATCCAGACCCAGGTACATCGGGAAAGCATGAAGCTGAGCTAACCAGGAAGGTGAAAGCGACAGCAAATTGAGCGCAACGACATATGGAGGATCTTCAGCATCCGGCACCAGCGCCTTCTGGATTGCATCCTTGGCCTTGAGCTGTGTGTCGGTGTTGCCAAACCGCGCCTTGACGGAATTGCCGTCCAGGGTGATGACATCCGCCGCAATACCGGCTTCCTTCAATGTTTGCTCTACTTTCGCCATCGTCGTACTGTCGATCTTGACAGTGGACTTGGCGCTGGAAACCTGGACCGCAGGCGCTTCGCCGAAAAAGTTGGGCAGCGTGTACAGGGCTGCGACGATGAGCGCGATCACAATGATGGCGTACTTCCAGGCCGGATAACGATTCATGAGAGGGCTGTTCCTGGTGGACGGATGAACAAAGTCAGGCCTGCCGGCCTCTGAGGTCGGCGCAAGCCTTACTTGGCCGGATTGATGGCGCCCTTGGGCAACACCTGGATGATCGCGCTGCGCTGCAGCTGGACCTCAACACCGGGAGCCAGTTCGAGGGTCAGGTATACGTCGCCCAGCTTGGTCACTTTACCCAGCAAGCCACCTGCGGTCGCGACTTCATCACCCTTGGCCAGCGCTTCAATCATGGCGCGGTGCTCTTTCTGCTTTTTCATCTGCGGGCGGATCATGACGAAGTAAAGCACCACGAACATCAGCACCAGAGGCAGCATGCCCGTCAGCGAGGACATCATGTCACCGCCGGCAGCGGCAGCGGGAGCGGTTTGGGCAAAGGCGGAAGAAATGAACACGGCTAACTCCACAACGATTTAAAAGACACACTGGCGCGCGCCGTCCAGCACGGACAGCGCACAGAGTTCACGATTGTATGCGGCGGGGCATCCGCAGAAAGATGTAACTGGCGCGCGCCAGGGGCTTTTCAAGCCGGGCCGCGCGCAAAGCGCCGCCGCAGGCTTCGCGGGCAGGGCGTCCCATGAAGAAAAGGCCGGACCAACGCCGGCCGGGCTTCAGGCTGCTTTCCGCCGGGCGGTAGATCCGGAGGCGTGAAAGGCCTGCATCAACGCGACCCACTGGGGGCGCGCTGCGGCCAGGTGGCGCGCCTTGACGTGGCCGTAGCCCTTGATCATTTCCGGAATACGGGCGATTTCTACCGCCGCGGCGTGGTTTTCGGCGCTCAGGCCCGCCAGAACCTCTTCGATACTGACCCGATATTCCTCAATCAGCGCCCGCTCCGTACGGCGCTCTTCGGTGCGGCCAAAAACGTCCAGCGGCGTGCCGCGCAGGCCTTTGAGGCGCGCCAGCACCTTGAACGCACCCAGCATCCAGGGGCCGAATTGCTGCTTCTGCAGCTCGCCCTTGTCGTTTTTGGACGCAATCATGGGCGGCGCCAGGTGGTAATTGAGCTTGAAGTCGCCTTCAAACATGCCGTTGACCTTTTCCAGGAAGCCGGTATCTGTGTGCAGGCGCGCCACTTCGTACTCGTCTTTGTAAGCCATCAGTTTGAACAGGTAACGGGCCACCGCTTCGGTCAGCAGCGTCTTGCCCAGCGGTGCTTCCGCCGCACGCACCTTCTCGACAAAAGCCTGGTAGGTCTGCGCATAAGCCGCGTTCTGGTAAGCCGTCAGGAAGTCAACCCGCTTGGCCAGCATGTCGGCCAGCGAGGGCCTCTTGACGAACTCGATCACCTGGGCCGCTTTGAACAAAGCCTGCACCGCAGCCAGGTCGTGCGCGCAGCGCCGGCCCCATTCGAAAGCCGCCTTGTTGTTATCGACCTGCACCCCATTGAGCTCAATCGCACGCATGAGCGCCGCATGCGACAACGGAACGCGCCCCTTTTGCCAGGCAAAGCCCAGCATCAACGGATTGGTGTAGATCGAGTCACCCACCAGCTGCACCGCCACCTGCTCGGCATCAAAGCTGCCGAGCAAGTCAGCGCCCACTGCAGAAGTCACAGCCGTCTCGCAATTGCCGCCGGGAAACTGCCAGGCAGGATTGGTCACAAAAGCCGCCGTCGGCGTACCGTGCGAGTTCATCGCCACATACGTGCGGCCGGGCTGCATGACTGTCAGCGTGTATTTGCTGGCCGCCACGATCGGGTCGCAACCAATGACCAGGTCGGCCTTGGCGGTGTCAACCTTGGTGGTGTAGATGGCTTCCGGCCGGTTCGCGATCTGGATGTGGCTCCAGGTCGCGCCGCCTTTTTGCGCCAGGCCACCCGCATCTTGCGTGACCACGCCCTTGCCTTCAATGTGGGCTGCCATGCCCAGCAGCTGCCCGATGGTGATGACGCCGGTGCCGCCGACACCGCCCACCACAATGCCCCAGGCGTTTTCAGCCACAGGCAGCACGGGCTCGGGAACCGGAAACAGGCTATTGGGGGCGCCTTTCTTGTCTTTTTTGGGCTTCTTCAGCTGCCCGCCTTCGACCGTGACAAAGCTGGGGCAAAAGCCCTTCACGCAGGAGTAATCCTTGTTGCAGGTGTTCTGGTTGATCTTGCGCTTGCGGCCGAATTCGGTTTCCAGCGGCTCCACCGACAGGCAGTTCGACTGCACCGAGCAGTCGCCGCAGCCTTCGCAGACCAGCTCGTTGATGACGACGCGCTTTTCCGGGTCGGCCAGGGTGCCGCGTTTGCGGCGCCGGCGCTTTTCCGTCGCGCAGGTCTGGTCGTAAATGATGGCGGTGGTGCCTTTGAGCTCGCGGAACTCGCGCTGGATGCGGTCCAGCTCGTCGCGGTGGTGCACCGTCACGCCGTCCAGCAAGGGCGCGCCGTCGTATTTTTTCGGCTCGTCGGTCACGATGACCAGCTTGGCCACGCCTTCGGCGCGCAGGCTTTGCATGATCTGCAGCACCGAATGGCCTTCAGGCCGCTCGCCGACCTGCTGGCCGCCCGTCATGGCGACCGCGTCGTTGTAAAGGATTTTGTAGGTGATGTTCACACCCGAAGCGATGGCCTGGCGGATCGCCAGCAAGCCGCTGTGGAAGTAAGTGCCGTCGCCCAGGTTGGCAAAGATGTGCTCGTCGGTGGTGAAGGCCGCCTGGCCCACCCAGGTCACGCCTTCGCCGCCCATCTGGGTGAAGGTGGAGGTGGAGCGGTCCATCCAGGTTGCCATGTAGTGGCAGCCGATGCCGGCCACGGCGCGCGAGCCTTCGGGCACGCGCGTGCTGGTGTTGTGCGGGCAACCGCTGCAAAACCAGGGGGCGCGCTCGCCGGTGTCGGCCTTGCCTGCGGCCAGGGCGCGCTCGCGCCCTTCAATGATGGCCAGGCGCTCGTCCATGCGGGAAATGATGTCGGCGGGCACGCCCAGCTTCTTCAGGCGTTTGGCAATTGCCTTGGCGATGATGGCCGGCGTGAGGTCGGCCTTGGCGCGCAGCAGCCAGTTGTCGCTCGGGTTGGAGCGCCCCCATTCACCGCCCGACTGGTCGCCTTCGGGTTCGTCGAACTTGCCCAGCACATTGGGACGCACGTCGGCGCGCCAGTTGTAGAGCTCTTCCTTGATCTGGTATTCGATGACCTGGCGTTTTTCTTCGACCACCAGAATCTCTTGCAGGCCTTCGGCGAAGTCGCGCGTGATGGTAGCCTCCAGCGGCCAGACCACGTTGACCTTGTGCAGGCGGATGCCCAGCTGGTGGCAGGTGTCTTCGTCCAGGCCGAGGTCGGCCAGCGCCTGGCGCGTGTCGTTGAAGGCCTTGCCGCTGGCGATCAGGCCGAAGCGGTCTTTGGGGCCGGCGATGACGTTGTAGTTGAGCTTGTTGGCACGGATGTACGCGAGCGCCGCATACCACTTGTAGTCCATCAGCCGGGCTTCCTGCTCCAGCGGGGCATCCGGCCAGCGGATGTGCAGGCCACCGGGCGGCATTTCAAAATCTTCCGGGATGATGATCTTCACGCGGTCCGGGTCGACCAGGATGGAGCTGGACGACTCGACAACTTCCTGGATGGTTTTCATGCCCGACCAGACACCGGAAAAACGGCTCATGGCAAACGCGTGCAGCCCCATGTCCAGGATGTCCTGCACGTTTGACGGAAAGAACACCGGCAGGCCGCAGGCCTTGAAGATGTGGTCGCTCTGGTGGGCGGCAGTGGAGCTCTTGGACACATGGTCGTCGCCGGCAATGGCGATCACGCCGCCGTGTTTGGCGGTGCCGGCCATGTTGGCGTGCTTGAAGACATCGGAGCAGCGGTCCACGCCCGGGCCCTTGCCGTACCAGATGCCGAACACGCCGTCGAATTTTTTGCTTTGCGGGTACAGGTCGAGTTGCTGCGTGCCCCAGACGGCGGTCGCGCCCAGCTCTTCATTGACGCCAGGCTGGAACACGATGTTTTGCGCGGCCAGATGCTTTTTGGCGGCCCACAGGGCCTGGTCATAACCGCCCAGCGGCGAACCGCGGTAGCCGCTGACAAAACCAGCGGTATTCAGGCCCTCGATGGCATCGCGCGTGCGCTGCAACATGGGCAGGCGGACCAGCGCCTGGACACCGCTCATGAAGGCGCGGCCGTGCTCAAGGCTGTATTTGTCGTCCAGCGTGACGGTTTCTAAAGCCTTGCGGATGTGTTCGGGTAGGGGCGCGTTCATGTTCGTGGGTCTCCAGGACTGTTTTTAGTACCGCCTTGTGGGCAGGCTGGCAGAAGGGTCAAACCCGGGTAGGGGCAGCCCTCTAGTTGCATGCAAAGTGTATGCCGCCGGCCCTGATATGTCTTTGCTTTGTTTGCCTGATTTAGGCCACTTCCAGAAAGAATCTTGCTGTAAAGTGGCAATTATGGAAACATTAGACAAGTTTGACATCGCAATCCTGAATGAGTTGCAACTGGACGCCCGGTTGACGAACACGGAACTCGCCTCGCGTGTGGGGCTGTCGGCCGCACCGTGCTGGCGGCGTGTGCGGGCGCTGGAAGAATCGGGCTTTATCACCGGCTACCGGGCCGAAATCAACCGCCACAAGATCGGGCTGGGCGTGCTGGCCTTTGTACGGCTGGACGCCGACCGCAACAGCGGCGACGCCACGCGCCAGCTGGAAGAGGCCATCAAAAAGCTGCCTGAGATCGTCTCCTGCCATTACATCAGCGGCACCGGCACCTTCGAGCTGCAGGTGGTGGCGCAAGACCTGGAGGCCTTCAGCAAGTTTGCGCTGCAAAACCTGATCAACCTGCCCAACGTGAAAGACCTGCACACCAGCTTTTCGCTGGGTGAGGTCAAGGCGAGCAGCGCCCTGCCGCTCGGGCACCTGAGCCGGGCCGCAGTCTAAAATTCCAATAAATAATAGCCACAGCCCTTTGCTGGCAAGCGCAACCAGCTATTGATTTGATAGCATCTTCACTCTCTCAGTGCGTACGGCCAACGGCGCATAAACACGGCAGGACAACACCTCCAGGAGTTCCGCATGAAACCTTTTTCCATTCCCGCTGCTTTGGCTTTGATGCTCTTTATGGCCCTGGCGCCCGCCCTGCAAGCGCAACCAGCTATCAATTCAGGAGCAAGCCCGGAATCATTGCCGATGCGTAACCTGCAGATAGAAGTGCGGCAGGCCGGCAGCAGCCTGCGCTCCCAAAGCGCCCTGGGCGCGCAGGGCGGTGTCGTGCTGCAACCGGGCCGCTCAGGCCTCAATGCCCAGGTCACAGGCCAGGACAGCCAGCGCAGCGATTCACGCGACCTGGTGCAGCGCGTGCTGGTGCTCAACGGGCGCAACGCCAACATCAACCTGGGCAACAGCCAGCCGCTGCGGCTGGTGCAGGCGCGCCAGGCGGGCACGGTGTTCATCGAGGCCAACAGCGGCTTTTCAGCCAGACCCACCTGGTACGGCGGCGACAGCGTGGAGCTGGAACTGGCCGCGGGGCAGGCCAGCCGCACAGGCTCGTCGCCGCAGGCCCCCCTGTCCTCATCGTCCACCAGCACCTCGCTGACCGTTCGCCTCGGTGAATGGGTCACCGTGGCCGAGTCGGACGATGCGAGCGCCAGCAACAGCAGCGGCATCGCCGACAGCCGGCAATCGACCCGTCGGGACGGTATGAGGGTGGAAGTCCGCCTTTCCGTGCGCTAGATTTCCGGTGCGCTAGAAGAAGCCGCCCACCAATCCCGGTGAAGCGTCCGGGCGCGGCAGCCCCGTGCAACCAGGCAATGAAGTTTTTTCAGGAAATCAGTCGCGCACGCAGCGTGCCGTCAGCGGCAGCAGCGGGTAACGCAGCACGGCCTCACGGCCACTGGCGCCCAGGCCAAACTCGGCACGCATCCGCGGATTGCTGTACACCGCCTGCTGCGGCCCCTGCCCTCCGGCGTCGCGAAGCAGGAGGTCAGAGCCGCCAGGGCCCTCCAGCACGGCGGTGTCATCCACAAACTTCACCTTGAATTCAATGCCGTGTTCGCAGCGGTACTGCGCGGCAGATGAAGGCCCACCCGCCGCGCAGGCTCCCAATACCAACGCCCCGGCCATCGCCAGCAGGACCGTCCCCATTCTGGCCGGCAGTTGTTTCATGGTTCTCCTTCAGCTTGCTCAAGGTTGTCGGTACTTGTTTCACTTCGGCCAGAGCACCCAGAGCCGAAGCGGCTGGTTGACACGCGCCGCCAGCAGGCCTGCTTCCGGGCCGGTCCCGGCAAAATAATCAGCCCTGACCGCCCCCACGATGGCACTGCCGGTGTCCTGCGCCAGTACCAGTTTCTGCAGGTTGGCCGCGCCGCCCCGGGACGCAAGCCACACCGGCGTGCCGTAGGGAATGCTGGCCGGGTCAACCGCGATGGAGCGGCCCGGCGTCAATGCCACACCCTGCGCGCCCTTGGGCCCGAAGGCGGTGTCCAGGTCGCTCAACGGCTGCTCCTGAAAAAAAGTGTAGCGCGGGTTGCTCCAGAGCATTTGCTGCGCGCGCTGCGGATTTTTCGCGACCCAGGCCTTGGTGGATTCCACCCAGGGCGCCGTCATGCGGCCTTCGCCTTGCTCCAGCAGCCACTGGGTCACGCTGCGAAACGGCTGCTCGTTCGAGCCGGCGTACGCGACACGCACAACACGCTGCGAGCCGTCGGCTTCCGTGATGTTCAACCGGCCCGAGCCCTGTATGTGCAGCGACATCGCCTCAACCGGGTCGGCCAGCCAGGCGATTTCACGGCCGCGCAGCGCCGCCCTGGCTTCGGCCAGCGTGTCGATTTCCTGCCGCGAGAACCACGGCCTGCGGCTRCCCAGCGATGCGGGAGGGCGGTACAGCGGCACCTCGTAACCCGCGACGGGTTGGCGGCTGGCCTTGAGCACAGGTTCGTAGTAACTGGTCAGCAGCCCCTCGGCTACGCCTTGCAGGCTTTCCACCCGGTAGGGCTGCAAGCGCTTGACCATCCAGTTGCGCTGCTCATCGGCAGAAGCAATGCTGAGGCGACGGATCTCGCCGCACAGCGGCGCAAAACCCGGGCCGGGACGCTCGCAGCTCTTGAGCCAAGCATTCCAGGCCTCAAACAGCGCGTCTTCTTCAAAGCCGGGCAGCTCGGCCCAGCGGACCGCGACCCAGCGGCTTTTCCCCTGCACCATGGGCGCGGGCAACGAACCTGTATCGCCGGCGCGCACGCCCGGGGCTGTGGGCTCACCCGCCGGGACGGTCGAAGGTGGCAAGGGCGGGCTTGCGCAGGAAGCAAGCAGCGCCACCGTGGCGATAATTGGGGCAAGCCGCATGGAGCGCATTGACCGCAGCACAGGCATCGAAGCCTTTTTTGAAATCCAAGGAAATATCATGGCCCTACTTTTGCTCGAAGCCCTGGGGGCATTGCTGCTGCTGGTGTTCATTGTGTGGTGGACGATGTTTTCGGGCCGCAAAAATGGCGAGTTGAAGGAGCCAGTCCATCCGGAGACGCCTGCAGAGCCCGGAAAAAAATAAGCAGGCGCTGCGCCGAAGCTACAGGTTGCGCAGCAGATTGGCCAGCTCCACGGCCGACTTGACACCCATTTTGTCAAAAACCCGGGCACGGTGGACCTCCACTGTGCGCACGCTGATGTCAAGCTGGTCAGCCACCAGCTTGTTGGGCAGCCCGCCCACCACCAGTTTCATCACATCGCGCTCCCGGTCCGTCAAGCCGTCAAGCCGGGCCTGCAGGCCCGTCGACTCGCTGTGCTGCGCCAGTGCCCCGGCGGAGTGGTTCAGTGCCTGTTCAATGCGGTCTACCAGCGCGTTGTCTGAAAAGGGCTTCTCGCAAAAATCAAAGGCGCCGCGCTTGACCGCATCGACCGCGGTGGGAACATCCGCGTGGCCCGTCAGAAAAATCACCGGCAGCGTCGGCAGCAAGCCGTAGGCAATCAGCTTCTCGAACATGGCCAGTCCGCTCAGGCCCGCCATGCGCACATCCAACAGCACACAGGAAGGCGACTTGACCGAGAATTGCTGCGATACCCGGGCATCAAACGCCTCGGCGCTGTCAAAGGTCTCACTCAGCAGGCGGCGCGAGCGCAGCAACCAGGCCAGCGCGTCACGCACGCTGGCGTCGTCGTCGACGATATACACCGTGGCATTTTGAATGGGTTCCATGCTGTGTCTTTCAGGCTGTGTGAGCCCCTGCATCATGCAGCAGCGCCGCCGGCAGGGTGAAACTGAAAACCGTGCCGCGCGGCTGGGCCGGCTCAAACCCCAGGAAGCCGCCGTGCTGCTCAATCACGGTGCGGCACAGGCTCAGGCCCAGTCCCATGCCCTCTTCCTTGGTGGTGAAAAACGGCGTGAAAAGCTGCTCAGCCACCTGGCTGGAAATGCCCTCACCGCAATCCGTTACCGAAAATTCCACCCAGCGGCTTTGCGCGTTTGAGGCGGCCGGGCGGATACGCAGTGTCAGGACTTTCTCCCGTGGGGCCGGTCCTGCCACCCCATCCTCATGGGCTGTGCCCTGCATGGCCTGCATGCCGTTGCGTGAGAGGTTCAAAAGCACCTGTTCGACCATGGTGCGGTCACACAGCACGGGTGCACAGGTTTCATCGACCTCGATGACTACACGAACGCCGAGCTTGCGTGCCTGGAGGGTGACCAGCGGCATGATGGCCTCCAGCAAGGCACGAGGCTGCACGGCTTCCCGCACCTGGTCCCGGCGCCTCACGAAATCATGCACGCTCTTGATGACCTTTCCTGCGCGCTCAGCCTGCTCGGCAATGCGGCGCATGGCCAGCTGCAGGTCCTCCGACAATGGTCCCGCCGCCGCCGCGCCCATCGTCGCAGCCAGCGGCTTGTCACTGCCCATGCCATCCTGCAGGAGGTTGAGCGAGCCCGTGGCATAGCTTGAAATGGYGGCCAGGGGCTGGTTGAGTTCGTGGCTGAGCAACGAGGCCATCTCGCCGACCATCGCCAGTCGCGCGGTAGCCTGCAGGCGGTCCTGGCTGGCACGGGAAAGCTCTTCCACCCGGCGCTGTTCACTGACATCCAGAATTGCGCTCATCCAGCCGGTGTGCTTGCCCACCGCATTGATCAGCGGAGCCTCCATGATCAGCACGGGGAACCGCGTACCGTCGCGCCGCATGAACACCGATTCGTGGCCCTCACGGGGCAGGCTGTTGCCCGCCAGCCGGATTTCCTGGCGCTGCTGGTAGACGCCGGCCAGTTCGGGCGGCCAATAGGGCGAAGGAAAGCTCTGGTTGAGCAAATCTTTGGCGTCCACCCCGACCATTTTGCAAAACGCCGGGTTCACATAAGTGATGCGCCCCTGCAGGTCGCGCGCACGCAGCCCGGTCAGCACGGAGTCCTCCATGGCCTTGCGAAAAGCCAGGGCTTCACCGAGGTCATGCTCGACCTTCAGCCTGCGGCGCATGTCCCTTGCAAGAAGGTAAAGCACGGCAAGCAGGGCAAGGGACATGGCCGTCACCAGTGCGGTGAGTACATTGGGAAAAAGGGCCGGCGTTCCCAGCCTGCTTTCCATCCTGACGACCAGTGTGTTGCCGGGCAGGTCCAGCAACTGTTGCGCAATATAAATCCGGCTGCCGCGCGAGGGCACGCCTTGCAGCGCCAGGCGCGTGCCGTCCGCCTCAGTGAAGGACAGGCCGATGCCCCGGGCCAGCTGCCGGCCGACCAGCTCTCCCAGCATGTCCTGAAGCGAATAGGTGACCACGCTATACCCGGTGAGGCGCCCCGACACCATGACAGGCAGGCACATGTCGAGCACTTCCAGGCCCAGGCCATCGCGCTGCGGCATGAAATAACTGGTGGAGTAGGCCGCACCGCTCAGGCGCCTGGCCGTGGTGCAGGTCAGGCCTACGTCGGCTTGCAAACTGCCTCGCCCGAGCCGCTCAAACACTGAAGTGCGATAAGGCGTCTCCACAAACCCGAGCACATCAAGCGCTTCGTTGCGCCATTCAATCCGCATGATTTCACGGCGTTCGCGAAGCAGCTCGGCGGCGGATGAATGCCAGGATTCCGTCGTGCGGTCGCTGGACTGCAATGCCTGCAAGGTCTGGATATTGCGCGTCAGTCCCGAACGGATGTCGGTCACGGCTTCCGCTGCGTCGTGTTCCAGCCGGCTTTGCACCATGCTGGACTCATACCGCCCCGCCAGCCACACCAGAATTCCCAGCAAGGCCACCAGCAGCGCCACCAGCAATGCCCACAGCGACCAGCGCTTGCTGGCACGGCTGACGCCGTTGGCAAATGGAAACCTCACGCAGCCGGCCTCATAGGAAGCGGTGATTCAATGCAGGCAAGCGCTTGCGCACGCCTTCCGTGTGGGTGCCGGAGACTTCACCCAGGACGACACCCGGGCCTTCCGCTTGCTGGGCCACCACCTCACCCCAGGGGTCCACCAGCATGCTGTGGCCCCAGGTGCGGCGGCCGTTCTCATGGGTACCTCCCTGCGCTGCCGCGATGACATAAGCCTGGTTTTCAATGGCGCGTGCACGCAGCAGCACTTCCCAATGCGCCTGCCCCGTGGTGTACGTAAACGCGCTGGGCACCAGCAACACATCGGCTTTCAGGGCACGGTAAAGCTCCGGGAAACGCAGGTCATAACAAACGCTCATGCCGACAGCGTAGACATGGCCATCACGGGAAGCCAGGTCAAACCGGACGGGCTCTGCGCCGGGCTCCAGAACGCGCCTTTCGTCGTAGTCTTCCTGTCCCTGCGCAAAGCGGAAAAGATGGATCTTGTCGTAGCGTGCGACGCATTCACCCGTCGGCGCATAGGCCAGCGAGCAATTGCGCGCGCGCGCCGGATCAGCTGTGGCCACGGGCAACGTGCCGCCGACAATCCACAAGCCGAGTTCACGCGCAGACTGGCTCAGGAAGTCCTGGATCAAGCCCGTCCCGATGCGCTCCTGGGCGTTGAGCTTGTCGGTGTCCTTGAAGCCCATGATGCAGAAATATTCCGGCAGCACGGCCAGTTCAGCGCCCTGGGCCGCGGCCTGTTCAAGCAGGCTGCGCGCCGCAGCCAGGTTGTCCTGCACGCGCGCACCTGAGACCATCTGGATGGCGGCTATCTTCATGGTTAACGGGCCTCCTGAACAGGCGCTGCTGCAGCCTGAGCCTTGCGATCGACCTTGATGATTCTCGGGTCGGACCAGGTCCCGTCAATATGGAATTCCTGGGTAGCCGCCTGCATCAAGGGCCGCCGCAAAAACATCTGGGCCAGAAAACTGCCCAGGCCGATGGCCGGGTTGATGACCGTTGCAATCAGCGAAGCCGTGCCGGCATTGATTTCCGGCACCACGACCGCCTTGATGCTTTGAGTCTCCTTGGCGATATCAGCGCTGCCTTCCATCAGAACGGCCGCATTCACACCCTTCATCTGCAGATTGTTGGTGTGGGCAACGCCCTGGTTGATATTGATATCGCCGCGCACAAAGTCAAAGGCAAAACCTTCGGAAAACACATCGCGGAAATCCAGCGTCAGCCGCCTGGGCAGGGATTGCAAACTGAGCACGCCAAGCAGTTTTGCGATGCCTGGATCAGCCTTGACGAACTGTCCGGACTCGACATTGACATTGAACTGCCCGCTCATGGTGGGGTAGTCCAGACTAAGGGGTGATCCTATCCAGGCGACCTGTCCCTCGAGTTTTCCCTTGCCGCGGCGAATGACCTCACCCATGCCAAAGCGCTTGAGCAGTTCGCCCGAATCGGCGATGTCCAGCTTGAAGTTCATCACGGTGCGGCGACGCTCGGCAACCGGGCGACCGGTACGCGGCACGCTGGCCGCCAGGCTCTGGGCATTGATCGCCACCCAGTTGCCGGTAGCCGTCAGCACCGCTTCCGGAAGGATGACATTGAACTTGTTCAGGCGCCATTCACGCACGCCTTCACGCGCCGCAGCAGATGCGCCGCGGTTGACGGCGTCGATCTCGACTCGCCCGAGCTTTTTCCCGCGCAGCTCCAGGTCTTCCACGACGATATCCAGGGCGGGGATGCTGGCGGGTTGCTCGTTCAGGATGGCTTCAACATCGGTGGCCGTTCCTGGCGCCAGGCTGAGGCGGGAAAGCCGCGCATAAACACGCCCGGCGCCAATGCCGCCGGGCTGCCGGAATTCGACATACCCGTTGAGCTCCGACGCATCGATGTTCGCCCGCCATGTCAGGCCTTCGCGAGAGCCGCCCACCACCACGTTGTTCAGTTTGCGTCCTTCGACCACCAGCTCCCTTGCGCGGATGGCCATGGAGGTTGGCAGGTAGGTCAGGGAGGCGTTTGCGGCGGCGCGGTTGGTTGCCGCGGTGGCTGCCACCGGTGGCGGGGGCTGCAGCGCACTGCCGGAGGGGGAATCAGCGAGTATTTTTTGCCAGGCATCAAGGTCCACATGGGCCAGATTGATGTTGGCTGCCACGCCGGTTTCCTGCAAGGGAACCGTCTCCCCAGGCTCAAGCCCGACGCCAATTCCGCCCCGTATCACCCGGGGCTCACCGCCACTGACGTCGCGTACATACACAATGGAAGCCATGCGGCCCAAGGTCACCGACAGCTGGTCTTCCAGTTTTTGCCCGGGGCCCATGGATGCCGGCACCAGGGCGTTCTCGAATCGCAGCGGCAACGCGGCCTCCGCTGTCTTGCCCAGGGGCGCGGGAAGGTTGAGCGCCATGCCTTGCAGGTTGCTGGCGACAATCAGCTCAGGCAGGCCACGCCGAAACCCCAGCGAAGCGGTGTAAGCCGTGGCACCCGTGGCGTTTTGGGCCATGCGTGACAGCGTGCCGAGTTCCCTGGCCTGGCGCAGCCCCTCAGCGGTGGCAACCCCCTGGGCCTTGAACGCCACCATGCTTTCCGGTTCGGTATTGCCGGCCGATCGCGCCTGCACCCGGGTGCCGCCTTCAAAACGAACGTCGCCGCCGAGCAGCCGCGCCTGGGCTCCTGCCACGGTGAAACCGCGCTCGTTCACGGTGACCACGCCCTTGAGTTTGGTCAGCGCCGGGGTATCCGTGCCGAACTGCACGTCATTACCGGGCAGCGTGACGGTTCCATCCACCCGGGATTTATCAATGGTGTGGATGGGCAGGTTCAGCCGGAACCTGTAGTCACCTGCTCCGGCAGCCACCGCCTTGGCCAGCACATGGTTGGTCATGCCTGCCACCGGGGACTGGTTAACGAATCCCAGTGCATCTGCGAGAGGCCCCTTGAGGTGTGTGTCCACCTCGACGGTCGCATCGTGGGTAAGGTCCGGTATGCGTGCATTGCCTTTGACCAGTTGTAAACCCTGCAGGCCACCGACCTTGCCAGTCACGTCGTTGACCTCAAGCGTCGCACGGCTGAACACGAGTTCGCCATTGAGTTCAGTCAGTGCGGGCCAACCCGTCGCTCCGGGCGGCTGTATGGATTTGGGGACATAGGCCAGGTGCCCGTTCCGGACCCTGGCAGTCACCTTGAAATCACCTTGCGCCGGGTTGGCGAAAGGCAACTGCGCCAGCGGCCCCTTGACCTTGAACTTCACATCGCTGACCTGCCCCTGCACGACCGCATCGCGCACATAGTGGCGCACCCGATCCGGCAGTACCAGCGGCAAATAGCGGTGTACCCGCTCCCCATCACCGCGGCTCAAAACGCCCTGCAAGTCCAGCACGCCCGGGAATCTGGGGTCCACTGAACCGCTGGCGGAACTGCCGGGTGCCGCGTCGTCAGTGCGCCATGCAGCTTGCGCTTCTCCCTGCGCGTCAGCATTGGAAAATCGCAGGTTGTTCAGCTGGGCTTCGATCTTTCGGCCCGCAAATTTCCATTGCGCATCGACGGCAAGCTGCTCAAACGGCACAAGAGAATCCTCAAACACGCCCGGCAGGTCGAGCGAACCGTTGAGTATTTTGACCCCGGCCCGTCCGCCCGCTTGCGTCAGGTCAAACTCAATGGTGGCCCCGTTCACCCCCGGCCTGCCGGGCCTGGGATGCACAGATGCGGGAACTGCCGGCGCGGGCAGTGCAGCAATACTCAGCCCGGCGACGCGCCCTTTTGCCGCATAGCCGGTGGGGGCATCGAGCGGCCCTTGCCAGCGGGCCTCAACGGTCTCGACCAGCCCCTTTGGGGCGAAAGAAGTAATGAGCCCATGAACGGAAGCATCGAGCGGCAAGCGGTTGGCAATTTGCGCCAGCGCAGCCAAATCCAGCTTGTCGGCTTTAAGTTCAGTGTGCTGCGCAACACCTGCTTCGTCCCCTGTGTGCACCAGTGCCACATTGCCGCCCGGCCACTGCAGGCCATCCCGGGTTCGAAAGCGCAGGCCTTCGGTATTGAAATCAAAACCGTTGGCACGCTGGGCCCCACCCACGCGTCCCGCGACCGAATCAAAAGCCAAAGGCTGAAGTTTGGCGCCCAGGCGGGCGTCTACGTCCTGCAATGCCACATCGGCAGTGCCGCCGGTCAACCGGCCCTGGGAAACATCAGCCCAGGCACGAAGCGCGCCATTCCCGCGAGACAGCTCTACACCCAATGCGTCAAGATGAAGATATGGCCTGATGCGGGAGGCGTCCACCCGGCCAAACTCCGCAAACAGCTGGCCTGTCCAGGCATCAAAATCACCGGCATTGCTGGAAAGCAGGGATTGGCGGAACACGCCCCTCAAGGTGAAACGGTCGCCCCATTCAGCCGGCGGGGTGGCATCAAGGCGCATCATGTGGCGCCGCCGCGTATTGCGCATGACCCAGTCAACTTGCGTCAACGCCAGAGGCGGCGCCGGATGCATCTCGTCCGTCCAGCGCAAGGTGCCTCCCCTCATGACAAATTCAGTCTGGGAGAAAAACCAGTCGGCAGCGGCGCTCTCTCCAGCGGCCCTGTTCTGCGAAATATCGAGGCCTCCGACATAAATTTTTCCGTCAGCAGCCCGCCGGATATCCAGCTCGGGCTTGTCGATATAAAGCTGCTCGAAGCCCAGGCCCCAGATCGATGAAGCGGACAGGGCGCCAAGAATGACCGGCAGCCGCAGGGCCTCCCGACCCGCTGCGTCGAGCAGGGTCACGTCGCGCAACTCAAAAGAGGGAATCATCCCCTGGGAATGCGCGGTGATTCGGCCAATGCGGACGGGCACCCCCAGTGCCTTGCTGGCCTCTATTTCCAGGCGCGGACGGAACTCCCCGATTCGCGGCACAATCCAGCCATGCAACACGATCCAGGTCAGGCCAAAGAGCACCCAGGCCGTGGCAACAAGCCACAGCAACACGCGCATGGTGAGAGCAAGCCATCGCAGTTGTCGCGGCGGCAGGGTAGGCAGGCTGGGGATCATTGGCTCCATTGACATGAGAATTATGACCGCCGGGGCCAGCGTTCGCCCGGCGGCGAACCATGAAGTTTTGTGAAGTAGTGTGATGACCGTCGCCTCAACTGCCCGACCTGATACCCCATTTGCCGCCGGGCCGGCCGCATCGGGTTATTCACGGTTCGTCCAGCGCATCCGCCGCCGTTACGCCGACCAGCTCTTTCTGCTGCCTCCCGGCGCCCCCGTGCGAGCCGGCATGCGGGCCGCACTGGATGCGCTGCTGGCGCAAGGCATGGCAACAGGTGCGGCGCTTCGTGTGCTTCGCCAGCTGGTGATCGAAAGACTTGTGGTGCTCGACTGTGACGGCGCCCTCGAAAGCCAGGCCCCGCTTGCCGTGGTGACCTGCGCCATGACCGAGCTGGCCGAGCTGGCCCTGGATGTCGCCATGCGTGAATCCGGCGCCGAACTGGACGGATTACACGGCGCACCGCAAGGCCCCGACGGGGAACGCGCCCGCATGTGGGTTGTAGGCATGGGCAAACTGGGCGCGCGCGAACTGAACGTTTCCAGCGACATTGACCTGATCTATGTCTACGACCATGACGGCGAAACCCGGGGACGCAGCGATGGCCGCGGGCAAATCTCAAACCACGAGTACTTCGGGCACCAGGTCAAGGCCGTCTTCAGCCTGATTGGCGACACCACGGAGCACGGCTTTGTGTTTCGGGTGGACCTGGCGCTGCGGCCCAATGGAAATTCCGGGCCTGCCGCCATTTCCCTCAGTGCACTTGAAGAGTATTTTCAGGCGCAGGGACGTGAATGGGAGCGCTTTGCCTGGCTCAAGAGCCGGGTGGTGGCACCGATCGAATGCGTGCAGGACGGCTCGGCGCAAGCCCTGCGCGGCTCCGTGCTGCCCTTCGTGTTCAGGCGCTACCTTGACTACAACGTCTTTGATGCGTTGCGTACCTTGCACCGGCAGATTCGGGAGCATGCCGCCAAGCGCTGCGCCGGCCACCCGGAGCGGGCCAACGATGTCAAGATGTCGCGCGGCGGCATTCGGGAGATTGAATTTACCGTGCAATTGCTTCAGGTCGTGCGGGGTGGGCAATTCCCCGAGCTGCGCACCCGTCCCACGGTCGATGCGCTGCAGCGTGTGGCACGCGCAGGCCTGATGCCGCAGGAAACCGCTGATGCGCTGGTGCGAGCTTATGATTTTCTTCGCCGGGTGGAGCACCGCATCCAGTACCTTGATGACCAGCAGACCCACGTCCTGCCGACGCGTGATGACGACCTGGGATGGATTGCACAGACGCTGGGCTACAGCAACTGCTGCCCCTTCCTTGGCGAGCTGGATACGCACCGGGAGCTGGTCGCCGGGGAGTTCGACAAACTGCTGGGAGGCAAGCCCGACTGCAAGGGCTGCGGCAAGACGGTCAAGGCGCCGCCGCAGCAGCTTGAAGACCTGCTGGAGCAATTGTCGGAACAATGGCCGGAGCAGTTTCGCGCCCGGCTGGCACTGTGGCGCCAGCATCCCCGGGTCCTGGCCTTGCGCGAAGACTCCCGGACGAGGTTGACGCGGCTGGTGCAGCGCACCGCCGCCTGGCTGGCAGAAGGCACGGTCACCGAAGAAGCCGCTGTGCGCATCATCGACTGGATAGAGCCACTCCTGAGGCGGGAGAGTTATCTGGCGCTGCTGCTGGAGCGCCCCGCGGTACACGAGCGCCTGCTGCGCCTGCTGGGGGCGGCAAAATGGCCCGCCCGCTACCTGCTGCAGCACCCCGGCGTGATCGATGAACTGGCCAGTGACGAACTGCTCAAGGAGCGTTTTGACGGCAGGGCTTTCGCACGGGATTTGCAGCAGCGGCTGGCCGCGCTCAGGAGCACAGGTGAAGACGACGAGGAAACCTGCCTGAATCTGCTGCGCCGCGCCCACCATGCTGAAGTGTTTCGCACCCTCGCACGCGACCTGGAGGGCGTGCTCACGGTTGAGCAGGTGGCCGATGATTTGAGCGCTCTCGCCGAAGCCGTCCTGAGCATTACCACCGACTGGTGCTGGCAGCGCCTCAGGAACCGGCACCGCGAAACGCCGCAGTTTGCCATCATTGCCTACGGCAAACTGGGCGGCAAGGAGCTGGGTTATGGCAGCGATCTGGACATCGTGTTTGTCTACGAGGACGAGGATGAGCGGGCACCTGAGGTTTACGCAGCGTTTGTGCGAAAGCTGATCAACTGGCTGACCATCAAGACCGGCGAAGGCGACCTGTTTGAAATCGATACCGCCTTGCGCCCCAACGGCAATTCGGGTTTGCTGGTCACCAGTTTTGAAGCCTATACCCGCTACCAGCAGCAACGCGGCAGCAACACCGCCTGGACCTGGGAGCACCAGGCCATGACACGTGCGCGCTTTGTGCTGGGTGATGAGTCGCTGCGCCTGCGGTTCGACCAGGTCCGGCAAACCGTCATCACCGCGCCGCGCGACATCGTTGCGCTGCGCAATGAAATTGTGGCCATGCGCGAGAAAGTGCGCGATGCCCATCCGGTCAAGAGCGTTCACACACCGTCTTCCGGCAGTCAGCCGCCGCTCAAGGCAGAAAAATTTGACGTCAAACACAGTGCGGGCGGCATGGTGGACGCCGAGTTCGCCGTACAGTTTCTGGTGCTTTCCCAGTCTGACCGACACCCGGAGTTGAGGGACAACGTCGGCAACATTTCCTTGCTGCAACGCGCGGAAACAGCGGGCCTGCTGCCGGCCGGCGTGGGCCAAAGGGCGGCAAGCGCGTACCGCGAACTGCGGCGGGTACAGCATCACGCACGCCTTAACGAGGAGCCCACGCAGGTCAATCCGCCAGCGCTGGAAGCAGAGCGCAGCGCGATCCAGCAATTGTGGGTTGCCACCTTCAAATCAAACGATTGATTTAATTCAATCAATTGTTTGATTAATGTGCTTTAATGCGGGCACATGACTTCCGACCTGCCTTCCCAGCCACCTTTGCGTTTTGGCAAACCTGAAGGCGAAAGCCGAAAACAGCGCTCCGATGGCGCCCACGCCAGGGCGCACCTGCTACTTGTGGCGCTCAGGCTGTTTTCCGAAAAAGGGTTTGCCAAAACCTCCATTCGCGATATCGCCCATGCAGCAGGCGCCAACGTGGCGGCGATCAGCTATTACTTTGGCGACAAGGCCGGCTTGTACCGGGCCGTTTTCACAGAGCCGCTAGGTAGCGCGCGCGATGACATCGCGCTGTACAACCAGCCCCACTTCACTTTGCGTCAATCACTTGACGGTTTTTTCTCAAGTTTCCTCGAACCTTTGCATCAGGGCGAGCTGGTGCAGCTGTCCACCAGGCTGCACTTTCGTGAAATGCTGGAACCCACGGGCTTGTGGGCGGAAGAAATCGACAAGGGCATCAGGCCGGCACACACCGCGCTGGTGACCGTACTTTGCCGTCACCTGGGCATCACCAAAGCCGATGACGAAGTGCACAGGCTGGCTTTTTCCATCACCGGGCTGGCACTTCAGATGTTTGTCAGCCGCGAGGTCGTGGAGGTCATCCGGCCTCAACTGTTCGGCACATCAGAGGCACTGGAGCAGTGGGCTGTCAGTCTCGTGGCGTATGCCGAAGCCATGGTGGGCGTCGAAATGGGACGCAGAAGCCATCTTTCCAGTCATTCAGGGGCTGACAAGCCACGATTGAAAACAGCACATCATGAAAAAAACTGATTCCGCAGGCGCCCAATTCCACTGGCGGGCAGCGGTGCCTTTGTTCGGGGCATGCGTATTGCTGCTGGGCGGCTGCGCTTCCGACAATCCCCACATACCGCCCACCGCCTCAATCCCCGCGCAGTGGCAAACACCCCTGCCTGCGGCGCCGCGCACTACCGCAGCATTGCCCCACGGCGGCAGTCTGAGCGGACTGTCCCAATGGTGGCAGCAGCAAAATGATCCGTTACTGGTGGAGCTGATCATGGCGGCGGAGTCCGTCAGCCCGACCATTTCCACCGCGCGTTCCAACATCGAACAGGCGCGAGCCTCGCGTGTGGCCTCCGGCGCAGCCATGCTGCCCACGCTCGATGGCACGGCCAGTGTCAGCCGTGGGCGCTCGGCCCCCGTGAACCGGACAGCGCCGCCCATTTCCACAACGGCCCAGGCAGGGTTGCAGACCTCGTGGGAAATTGATCTCTTCGGCCAGTACGCCGCCAGCCGGGATGCCGACCAGCAGCGTCTGGAGGGTTCCCAGGCAATGTGGCATTCAGCACGCGTGTCGGTGGCCGCCGAGGTCGCCACCCAGTACTACAGTCTGCGTGCCTGCGAAAAACTGCTTGAGGTGGCGCGCTCCGACGCTGCGTCCCGCGCCGAAACGGCGCGGCTGTCGGAGCTCAGCGCCAAGGCGGGATTCCAGGCACCCGCCACTGCGGCACTGGCCAGAGCCAGTGCCGCGGAAGGCAACAGCAACGCCATTCAACAACGCGCCCTGTGCGATCTGGACGTCAAGGCGCTGGTGGCCCTGACCGCCATTGATGAGCCCGGACTGCGGCAAAAACTCGCCAGCACCCCGGTCGACCTGGCGCAGGAATCGGCAGCGCCTGTCATCAGCGTACCGGCGCAAGTGCTGGCCCAGCGGCCCGATATCTTCAACGCGGCACGCGAGGTGGACGCCGCCCACCTCGAGGTCGGCAGCGCACGCGCGCAACGCTTTCCAAGGCTCAGCCTGAGCGGCTCGATTGCGGCCAACAGGTCCTACACGGCCAGCACCACGCAGCGTTTTGACACCTGGACCGTCGGGCCACTGCAGCTGACCATCCCGATCTTTGACGGCGGCGCCAGCGAAGCTAATGTAGAAGCCGCCAAGGCACGCTACGAGGACGCCGCCGCCCAATACCGCGGCAGCGTGCGCAAAGCCGTACGGGAAGTCGAGGAAGCGCTGGTCAACCTGCAAAGCACCGCCGAACGGAGCCAGGATGCCCTGGTCGCCACACAGGGCTACCGCGCGTCATTCGTCGGCACTGAAGCCCGCTACAAAAGCGGGCTGGCGAGCCTGGTTGAACTTGAAGACGCCCGCCGCACCCTGCTGGCCGCCCAAAGTGCACTGGTCACGTTGCAGCGTGACCGGCGCAGCGCCTGGGTCGCGCTGTACCGGGCGCTCGGCGGCGGCTGGACCACCGCCGAACCCCCTGTGCCGCCGCTGGTCTCTGATGTGCCGGCACCTTTTACCCCCGCTGCGCTCACCGCCCCCTGAGGCCCGGTTTGCCGACCTTGCCACACCTACGACAGATCCATTGAACACCATGCCAAACTTCAAACTCAAACCCGTCGCGCTCGCTGTGATCGCTGGTGCCGTGCTCGTTGCCGGGGCTGCGGCCTTTTTTCTTCTGAAGGCCGATGCAAAGGAAGACAAGGCAGTCACCGCAAAGCCGGCACTGACAGTTGCCACCGCGTTGCCGTCCCAAATGACCTTGCCGGTGAAACTCAGCGCCAACGGCAATATCACCGCGTGGCAGGAGGCCGTGATCGGCTCTGAATCAAACGGCTTGCGGCTGGTGCAGGTGCACGCCAATGTGGGCGACCAGGTCAAGGCCGGGCAGGTGCTGGCGGTGTTCTCCGGCGACAGCGTACAGGCCGACACCGCCCAGGCCAAAGCCAGCCTGGTCGAGGCCCAGGCCAATGCGGCGGATGCGGCAGACAACGCGGCGCGTGCGCGCACGTTGGCCAGCTCGGGCGCTTTAAGCGAGCAGCAGATCAACCAGTACAACACCGCCGAGCAAACCGCCAAGGCGCGTGTCGAGGCGGCCAGGGCGCTCCTTGAGGTTCAGCAGGTGCGCGGTAAAAACACCCAGGTGCTGGCGCCTGACAACGGCGTTATCTCCGCCCGCACGGCAACGGTAGGGTCGGTGGTGCCGGCAGGCACTGAACTGTTCCGCCTGATCCGCGGCGGCCGCCTCGAGTGGCGGGCTGAAGTCACGTCAGCCGAGCTGGGCCGGATCAAGGCCGGCACAATCGCCAGTGTGGTGGCGGCCAGCGGTGCAGAACTCAAGGGCCGGGTGCGCATGATCGCCCCGAGCGTTGATCCCCAGACGCGTGCGGCACTGGTCTATGTGGATCTTCCGGTTTCGGCCGGCATGGCCTCCCCGGCCAAGGCCGGCATGTTTGCCCGCGGCGAATTCGATCTGGGCAGCACGCCTGCGCTGACCGTCCCCCAACCGGCGCTGGTCGTACGCGACGGGTTTAACTATGTCTTTCGCCTCAACCCGGACAACCGTATCAGCCAGCTCAAGGTGCAGACCGGCCGGCTGGCGGGCGACCGCATAGAGATCGTCTCGGGTCTTGCCCCCGACATGCGCGTTATCGTCAGCGGGGCAGGATTCCTCAATGACGGCGACCTGGTCCGGGTCAGCGACGGCGCCCCCGGCGCCGCAGCAAATCCGGCTGCAGCGCCCGCCAGCCGTGCGCAAGCAGCTATCAAATAAGGAGCGCTCACAATGAACGTCTCCTCCTGGTCGATCAAAAACCCCATCCCCGCCGTCATGCTGTTCGTGCTGCTGACGTTTGCCGGCATGCTGTCGTTCAAGGCCATGAAGGTGCAAAACTTCCCCGATATCGACCTGCCGACCGTAACGGTTGCGGCGTCGCTGCCGGGCGCCGCGCCCGCCCAGCTCGAGACCGAAGTGGCCCGCAAGCTTGAAAACTCCATCGCCACCGTGCAGGGGCTCAAGCACATCTACACCAAGGTGCAGGACGGCGGCGTGACCGTGACCGCCGAATTCCGGCTTGAGAAGCCGGTGCAGGAAGCCGTTGACGACGTGCGGGCTGCCGTTTCCAAGGTGCGCAGCGAATTGCCCGGCGACGTACGCGATCCGGTCGTCAGCAAGATGGACCTGGCCAGCCAGCCGGTGCTGGCCTTCACCATCCGCTCGCCGCGCATGGACGAAGAGGCACTGTCCTGGTTTGTTGACAACGACATCTCGCGCAAGCTGCTCGCGGTGCGTGGCGTCGGTGCGGTCAACCGCGTGGGGGGTGTCTCGCGCGAAGTGCGCATTGCGCTGGATCCCTCGAAGCTGCAAGCCCTGGGCGCGACGGCATCGGATATTTCCCGCCAGTTGCGGCAGGTGCAGACTGAAAGTGCGGGTGGGCGAGCCGACCTCGGCGGCAGTGAACAACCCATGCGGACGCTGGCGACGGTGAAGTCCGCGCAGGAGCTGGCGCAGCTTGAGCTGGCACTCAGCGACGGGCGGCGCATCCGCCTCAGCGAGGTCGCCACCGTGAGCGACACCACCGCAGAACCGCGCGCCGCCGCGCTGCTCGACGGAAAACCTGTGGTGGGTTTTGAAGTGTCCCGCAGCCGGGGCGAAAGCGAAGTGGCCGTCGGCGCCGCGGTGCAGGCCGCGCTGGCCGAGCTGAAGAAGCAATACCCTGAAGTGGAAGTCCACGAAGCCTTCAACTTTGTCACACCGGTGCAGGAGGAATATGACGGCTCCATGCACCTGCTGTACGAAGGCGGCATCCTGGCGGTGCTGGTGGTGTGGCTGTTCCTGCGCGACTGGCGTGCCACGTTTGTATCGGCCGTTGCGCTGCCGTTGTCGGTGATCCCGGCTTTCATCGGCATGCACCTGCTCGGCTTTTCGATCAATGTCATCACGCTGCTCGCGCTGTCGCTGGTGATCGGTATCCTGGTCGACGATGCAATCGTCGAGGTCGAAAACATCGTGCGCCACCTGCGCATGGGCAAGTCGCCGTATGAAGCCGCCATGGAGGCGGCCGACGAAATCGGCCTGGCCGTGGTGGCCACCACGTTCACGCTGATCGCGGTGTTCCTGCCCACCGCCTTCATGAGCGGCGTGGCCGGAAAATTCTTCAAGCAATTCGGCTGGACGGCCTCGCTGGCGGTGTTTGCCTCGCTGGTGGTGGCCCGGGTGCTGACCCCCATGATGGCGGCCTACATCCTCAAGCCGGTGGTGGGAGCCCATTCCGACCCGAAGTGGATGAACACCTATATGCGCGCAGCGGCCTGGTGCATGAAACACCGCGTGGCCACCATGGCAGCCGCCACGGTGTTTTTTTTCGGTTCGGTGATGCTGATTCCGCTGCTGCCGACCGGTTTCATTCCGCCCGATGACAATTCGCAAACCCAGGTTTACCTTGAGCTCCCTCCGGGCGCGTCACTGGCGCAGACCAAGGCCTCTGCCGAACACGCGCGCCTGCTGATCAGCAAAGTTGAGCACGTCAGGAGCGTCTACACCACCATCGGCGGCGGGTCAGCCGGAACCGACCCGTTTGCCATGCAGGGCGCGGCAGAGACCCGCAAGGCCACGCTGACAGTATTGCTGGACGAGCGCAGCGAACGGCCGCGCAAGCAGGGCATCGAAAGCAAGATGCGCACGGCCCTGGAAACCCTTCCGGGCGTGCGCAGCAAGGTGGGGCTGGGCGGCTCGGGAGAGGCCTACATCCTCATGCTGACCGCCGAAGACTCCAATGCGCTGCAAACCGCGGCGCTGGCGATTGAAAAAGACCTGCGGACCATTCCCGGCCTGGGCAATATTTCGTCCAGTGCCAGCCTGGTACGCCCCGAGATTGCCATCAAGCCGGATTTCGCCCGGGCAGCAGACCTTGGCGTGACCAGCTCGGCCATGGGCGAAACCCTGCGCATTGCCACGGTCGGAGACTACGAAGAGTCTTTGCCCAAGCTCAATCTTTCGCAGCGGCAGGTGCCCATCGTCGTCAAACTCGATGAGGCAGCGCGCAAGGACCTCAGCGTGCTGGAGCGCCTTGCGGTTCCCAGCGTCAAGCCGGGCGTCGGGCCCGTCATGCTGGGGCAGGTGGCGAGCCTGGAAATCACGGCCGGCCCGGCCGTGATTGACCGCTATGACCGCTCCCGCAATGTCAAGTTCGAGATAGAGCTTTCGGGTCGGGCGCTGGGTGACATCACCGAAGCCGTGAAATTGCTGCCGTCGGTCAAGAGCCTGCCCGCCGGCGTCAAGGTGGTGGAGGTGGGCGACGCAGAGGTCATGGGCGAGCTGTTCGCCAGTTTTGGCCTGGCCATGCTGACCGGTGTGCTTTGCATCTACATTGTGCTGGTGCTGCTGTTCAAGGATTTCCTCCATCCGGTCACCATTCTTGCGGCGCTGCCGCTGTCACTGGGCGGCGCTTTTGTCGGCCTGCTGATCGCGCAGAAGAGCTTTTCCATGCCTTCCCTGATCGGGCTGATCATGCTGATGGGAATCGCCACCAAAAACTCCATCCTGCTGGTGGAATACGCCATCGTCGCCCGGCGTGACCACAACCTGTCGCGCTGGGACGCGTTGCTGGACGCCTGCCACAAGCGGGCACGGCCCATCATCATGACCACGCTGGCCATGGGCGCCGGCATGATGCCGATTGCGCTGGGCCTGGGCGCTGCCGACTCCAGCTTTCGCTCGCCGATGTCGATTGCGGTGATCGGCGGCCTGATCACCTCTACCGTGCTCAGCCTGCTGGTCGTGCCTGCCGTGTTTACCTATATCGATGACCTGGAACGGATGATCAAGCGCACGGCGGCAAGGTTGCGCGGCCGCGGCAAAGAAAAACCTGGAAACGGTCAACCCGCAGCTGAATCAGGCGCCCCATAAGCTGCGAAATAATGCACACGCCGCTGCGTACCGCTTTGTAAAAGGCGGATCAGACGTGTAATTTTGCTGGTTTGGACAGGCCAGCTCCCCTGAATTAGGGCTGGCCGTCCAATACCCCTCGCTTATACTTGCGGGTTCAGCTTTACATTTCTTAACATGTCAAAACGCGTACTGCTTTCGGGCGCAACAGGCCTGATTGGCGGCGAATTAATGCTTCTTTTGGCTGCGCGCGGCGTCTACAGCACTGCTGTGGTGCGCGCTGCCGATACGAACCAGGCCCGTGACCGTCTGCTGGATCGCCTGAAAAAAAGCGTCCTCTGGAAACCCGAATTTGCCGACATGGTGTCTGCCGAAGCCGGCGATGTGGTCGAGCCCGGTTTTGGCCTCAGCGCGGCAGTTCTCCAATCGGCCGATGTCATCCTGCATTCGGCGGCCAGTACCTCGTTCAAGCCCGGTGCCGGGGTTTATCCCATCAATCTCAAGGCCGCCGAGCATTTCTCCGGCATCCTGAAAGACCTGCGGCCCTCACAACGCGGTTTTTTTGTCGGAACGGCGGCCGTCACCACCGAGCCGCGCGGCGTGATCACCGAAGACATGCCGTTTGCCGGCTATGCCAACGATTACATCCGCTCCAAACGCGACGCCGAAACCCTGCTGCGCGGCAAAGGTCATCCCTTCGTGAGCTTGCGCCCGGGCATTGTGCTGTCGCGCGGCATTGACGACGCCAAGCTGGCCCGCAACATGTTGTGGTCCATCCCGGTCATGGCCGAACTCGGTGATGTGCCGCTGGATCCTTTGGGCAAACTCGATTTCGCACCGGTGGACTTCATCGCGGGCGCCTTTGCCGAAATGCTGCTCAAGGACGAGCTCCGGCACGATTGCTACCACGTGTCTACGGGCGAAGACTCCATGACGTTCGCGGCGCTGGCCGAAGAACTGAAAGCCAGCATGCCCGGCATCGGCAAGATGGTCATGCGCGGCAGGGACTTCGTGCCCACGCCGAAGTTTGCCCGCCAACGCTGGATGTTTGAAGCATTGCAGCCGTATTTACCTTTCCTGACCGCCGACGCGGTGTTCAGCAATGCGCGCCTGCGCACAGAAATTGGTGCGGCCGCTGTCGCGCCGGCGCCCATTAGCTATCTGGGTGAATTATTGGGGACTTTCAGCCTGTCGGACGCCGTCAGGCAGATGTACACGCCCTGAGGTACGAAAACAACGCGGCCGCTTTTGTAAAATGCCCCTACAGGCCCGAAGAGGCCGGCCGTCATATCGATGGTGGGACAATGGCGGTTCGCATTACATATTTACTGGTTCGTGATGAATTCTGACTTGATTAATCTTTTTGCCGAGACATTTGGCATCAGCGAAGAAAAACTGCTGCCGGATGCCACGCTGGAGAGCCTGGGCCTTGACTCCCTCGCGGTCATTGAATTCCTGTTCCAGATTGAAGACCAGTTTGGCATCCAGATTCCCGACCAGGCCAGCCCACCGCGCACCCTGGCCGAAATGGTCCAGCTGATCGAGCCATTGCTGCCATCGGGCAAGCCAGCCGCCTGAGCCCTGCGGGGGTCCGTCAGACTGCCATGCGTCGCGTAGCCATCACGGGTCTTGGCGTTGTTTCCGCCATTGGAACCGGTACTCCCGCATTCTTTGAGTCCCTGCTTGGCGCCCGCTCAGGCATCCGGGGCGTTGACATCGGCTTTCCCACCGGCACTGAAAGTGTGCTGRCGGGCGCCATCCAGTTCGACCCCGACCAGCATTTCCCCCGCGCCCGCCTCCTGACCATGGACCGTGTCAGCCAGTTCGCGGTAGTGGCCGGCCGCGAAGCCATGGCCCAGGCGGGATGGGGCGCAGCGGGTGATTTCGCACCCGAGCGTTTTGGCGTCTCGCTGGGCACGGGCAGCGGCGGCGCAGGATCCACGGATGTGGCCTACACGGCATTGCTCGAGCAAAAGGTGGCGCGCCTGCGCCCCATGACCGTTGTGCTGGCCATGAACAACGCCATTGCCGCTCACGTGTCGATGGAGTTCGGGCTGAAAGGCCCCAGCAGCACCGTTTCCAACGCCTGCGCATCTTCGGCCACCTCCATTGGCGAAGCCTTCCGGCAGATCCGCCACGGTTATGCCGACGCCATGCTGGCCGGAGGTTCCGAGGCGTTGCTGAACCGCGGCACCATCAAGGCCTGGCAAGCCATGCATACCCTGGCCAAGCCGCATGCCGACGGCGCCGAAACCTCGTGCCGTCCATTTTCGGCTGACCGCTCCGGCCTTGTGCTGGCCGAAGGCGCCGCCATGCTGGTCCTCGAGGAATGGGAAAGCGCCAAACGGCGCGGTGCCAATATCCTGGCCGAACTTTGCGGCTACGCGTCCACCACCGACGCGCATCACCTGACGCAGCCCGACGCTCAGGGGCAATCACTCGCCATGACACTGGCGCTGAAAGACGCGGGACTGCAGGCCGCCGATATCGGCTACCTCAACGCCCACGGAACCGCCACCGATGTCGGCGATGTCGTCGAAACCAGTGCGATCAAGCTGGCCTTCAGGGAACTGGCCCCCCGTCTCCCCGTCAGCTCCAGCAAAGGAGTTCATGGGCACGCCATGGGCGCAGCCGGTGCGATGGAATTTATTGCGAGCGTGATGGCCCTGCGCGCGGGACAACTGCCGCCAACGGCTTTTCTGGTAACCCCCGACCCGCGCTGTGACCTGGACTACATACCGCTGACCGCACGCGATGCCAAAGGCCTTCGCGCGGTGATGTCCAACTCGTTTGCTTTTGGCGGCTCCAACGCCGTGCTGGTCGCGAAATCAGCCTGAGGACGTGTAGCTTCTTCTGGAACCGGCCCCGCCCTCCGGACGATCCCATCGGATCAGCGCGTAGTGCGGATCTTTTTCACCAGGGCCGTCGTTGAATAGCCATCTACAAACGGAATCGCCCGCGCACTGCCGCCGTAGGCTTTGACCGCCGCCGTTTCCGCCAGCTTGTCCATGTCGTAGTCGCCCCCCTTCACCAACAGGTCGGGCTGGAGCTCCCGGATCAGTTCAAGCGGCGTGTCTTCCTCAAACCAGGTGACCAGACTTACTGATTCCAGCGCAGCCATCATGGCCGCGCGGTCGTGTTCGTTGTTAAGCGGCCTCTCCGGGCCTTTACCCAGCCGCCGTGCGGACGCGTCGGTGTTGAGCGCCACGACCAGGCTGGCGCCCAGAGCGCGCGCTTCGGCCAGGTAAGTAACGTGCCCGCGGTGCAGCACGTCAAACACCCCGTTGGTAAAAACAACTGGACGCGGCATGGACGCCAGCCGCTTGCGGGCGTCTTCGCGTGGGACGATTTTTTGCAGAAACGCGGCGGGGGACGGAGTGGGAGTCTCGGTGGGCATCACGGCACTTTAACGGAAGGCCTGGGCGACGACTTCAACCAGCAAGCCGCCATCGAGCTGCGCACCGATGACTGCGCGTTGCGGCCAGGCGCTGCTGTCTTCGCCAATCCAGTCGAGCCAGGCAGAGTCCAGCTGCTTTTTGTGCTGCATGTCCGAAAGGTATATCTGCACGCTGAGCAGCGAGGCACGTGAGGCGCCTGCATGCAAAAGGTGGACATCCAGCATGTCCAGGGTCTGCAAGAGCTGCCCGGCAAAGTCCAGGGAGGGGTCGCCGGCGTTGGCCACTGCAAACACCTGCGCGCCGCGCGCCACAACCCGGCTCCGCCCGCCTGACGCACTCGGCCAGCGGAGGTCCTGCATCAGGTGCCGGCGGGTGCCGGCTTGGCGGCAATCGAATCCGCCAGTTCCTTGGCGACTTCCTTGCGGTAACGATTGAGTTCCTGCACGGTCTTGAAGCTCTGGTTCAGCAGCAGGCTCAGGTTGTGCAGGATGCGCTCGACCACCTTGCCCTCCCACACTGCGTCAAACTTGATCTGCGTGTCGAGCCAGTGTTCCAGCCATTCGGGATTGGGCAGGCGGCTCTGAATGGTGTCGCGCGGAAACAGGCTCTTGTTCACATGCAGGTTGGTGGGGTGCAGCGCCTGGGCAGTGCGGCGTGCGCTGGCCATCAACACGCCTACCTTGGTGAAAGCGGACTTGGCTTCATTGCCGAAGTTGTTGATGGCACGCTTCATGTAGCGCAGGTAAGCCCCGCCGTGGCGGGCCTCGTCCTGGCTCAGCTGGGTATAAATCTGCTTGATGACGGGCTCGGTATGCCATTCGCTGGCGCGGCGGTACCAGTGGTTCAGCCGGATCTCGCCGCAGAAATGCAGCATCAGTGTTTCCAGCGCAGGCGCCGGCTCAAACTCGAAACGCACTTCGTGCAGCTCTTTTTCCGTGGGGGCCAGGTCCGGGCGAAAGCGCTTGAGGTATTCCATCAGCACCAGCGAGTGTTTTTGCTCTTCAAAAAACCAGATCGACATGAAAGCGGAGAAATCGCTGTCATCCTTGTTGTCGCGCAAAAACATTTCCGTCGCGGGCAGCGCAGACCACTCCGTGATGGCATTCATCTTGATGGTCTGGGCCTGCTCATCGGTCAGCTTGGAGGCGTCAAAGCTCGCCCATGGAATGTCCTTGTCCATGTCCCAGCGGACGGATTCAAGTTGTTTGAACAGTTCGGGATAAAGCATGAGAACTCCTTCGCAAGGGATACGCAGATAGATCTGCCTTGGATGCCCTCACAGGAGCACCCTGGGTTACTTGTAACGATTTTAGGCGGCTAATGTGACAACGGGCGACTTACAGGCCATTGACCGTCAAATCAGGTTAATTCGCCCCTCATTCCGGCGCGTTGGCCCACAAGAAGGCGCTTTTTTCACGCTATTGCCCCGTCAGAAGCCCCGCAAATTGGGCGAGAGGGTCAGAATTCGTGTTGAATCCACCACCGCGGAAGGGGCGTACCCTCAACACTGTTATGCCGCATTCACGGCAGCGCCAGAATGAATCCTTGAACGGCCCGATCACCAGCCAGCGAGTTTAGCCAATGACTGCCTCTGTCCTTTTCGCTCCTCTTCCCCGTCCGGCAGCACAACTCCTGGTGCTGGCCACGCTAACGGCCCATGCGTTGCTGGGCTCGCCGGGCGCGCTCTCTGCAACGCCACACGGCCCGCCATCTGCCGTAGCGCCTGCCAGCCCCACACCGGCTGCATGCCCCGCGCTGCTGCAGCAGACGTTTTTACGTCTGCAGGATGAAAAGCCCCAGCCACTCTGCCAATACAGCGGAAAAGTGGTGGTTGTGGTCAACACCGCCAGCTTTTGCGGCTTTACCCCGCAGTACCAGGGGCTTGAAGCGCTCTACGCCAAATACAAGGACCGGGGCCTGGTGGTGCTGGGTTTCCCGTCCAACGATTTTTCGCAGGAAACAGGCAGCAACAAGGAAATCGCGGACTTCTGCGAAAACACCTTCGGCGTGAAATTTCCCATGTTCACCAAGACCAGCGTGACCGGAAAGGACGCCAACCCCCTGTTCCAGAAACTGGCAGCCCAGACAGGCACCACCCCACGCTGGAATTTTTACAAATACGTCATCGCGCGCGATGGCCTCACCGTCACCAGCTTCAACTCCATGGCCGATCCGGCTGGTGGACCGTTTCTCAAGGAAATCGAGAAGCAGCTGGCCGCGAAATAACGGCCAACCAGCTGCGAAAGTGTGCATTTATGCAAAATTACCAATCAGTCACTATTTGACTAACAAGTAATTTTCCTTTTATGATGAGGGCATGCGCACTTCGCGGCCCTCGGGTCCACTTTTACCTTCCAGCCCCGGGCCACAGGCGCGGCCTGAAAATTTCAGGCAACAGCCCCTGCACTTTTTACGGTGCCTGCCCGCTGCGACGGGTCGCGCCAGGGGCGACAGCGCCAACAACATCCTTAACAAAAATTTACCTGCCAGCGGCTACCCATCCCGGGAACTCCATGGGAGCATGCAGACTCACACCCTGGCTGGCGCAATTTGCATTTGTTTGAGCAAGCTGCGCCGGCAAAAGAACAGTTTCATTGTTGCGAAGCCTTCTGAGCCGTCCAGGTTCAGCTGCAATCCCGGGGCGCTCCTCCTCCTCCCTCCCTCCCTCGTTCGCGCCGGGGCGCTTCGCAGCATTTTTATATTTCCGCCCCCTGCCGGGCTGGCCAGGACCGCGGCATGAGCCGCCCCGTCCGCGTTGCCATCGTCGGCTCGGGTATTTCGGGGCTCGCTACCGCGCACGCGCTTCAGGGACTCGCAGACGTCACCCTGTTTGAAGCCGGCGCCTATTTCGGCGGCCATACCCACACGGTCGACATCACGCTGCCCACGCCGGATGGGCCCGTGACACATGGTGTGGACACCGGGTTCCTGGTGTTCAACGAACGCACCTATCCCCACCTGATCAATCTGTTTGCAGAGCTCGGTGTGGAGACGGCACGTTCGGACATGTCGTTCTCGGTAAAAGTACCCGGCGCCCTGAAAGGGCGGGGCCTTGAATGGAGCGGCACCAGCCTGGGCAGCGTTTTTGCCCAGCGCGGCAACCTCGTGAACTGGAAATTCTGGCGGATGCTGGGCGACATCGTCCGCTTCAACCGCCTTACGACCCGCCTCGCGATGTCCGGCGCGGACGCCGAGATGCTGCAGCCGCTCGGCGACTTCCTGCGGAGCCAGAAGTTTTCCGGCGAATTCCGCGACTGGTATTTCCTGCCAATGATGGGTTGCATCTGGTCTTGCCCGACCGACCAGATGCTTCAATTCCCCGTGGCCACCATGATCCGGTTTTGCCACAACCACGGCCTGCTCCAGATCACAGACCGGCCCCAGTGGTGGACCGTTTCCGGGGGAGCACGCCGCTACGTCGACAAAATCATTGAAAAGATCGGCGACAAGCGGCTGAACACCCCGGTTCGCCTGATCGAGCGCGACACCCAGGGCGTGCGCATCGTCACCGATGGCCGCACCGAACAGTTTGACAAGGTCGTATTGGCCGCGCACTCCGACGAATCACTGGCGCTGCTGCGGGACCCTAGCAACGCCGAGCAGGAAGCACTTGGCGCCATCCGCTACCAGCCCAACCGCGCGGTGCTGCACACCGACGCCTCGGTGCTGCCGAAAAAAAAATCGGCATGGGCCGCCTGGAATTACGAGCGCGCACAGGAAGGCATTGCGGGAAGCGGTGGCGAATCCGCCCGCGTGTGTCTGCATTACCTGCTCAACATGCTGCAGCCCCTGCCGTTTGCCCAGCCTGTGCTGGTGTCGCTGAATCCGGTTCACGACATTGCGCGTAAACACATCATGGGCGAATTTGACTATGCACATCCGGTGTTCGACCTCGCAGCCATCCGCGCACAGAAAAGCGTGGCCGGGCTGCAAGGCCGGCAGCACACCTATTTCTGCGGCGCGTGGACAGGTTACGGATTTCACGAAGACGGGCTGAAGTCGGGCCTGCAGGCGGCCCGCCTGCTGCTGCAGGACACCTGGGCGGCTGCATGAAGGCCGGTATTTCACCAGCGCAGCCGCTGATCGGTTTTGGCGAGGTGCGCCATACGCGTCTTCGCCCGGCGCGCAATGCCTTCAACTATCCCACCTATTTCCTCATGCTGCCGATGCGCAGCCTGCAGCTGTACGGCAGCGGCGCCTTGCCGCGCAACCGCTGGGGCGCGCTGAGTTTCTTTGACAGGGACCACGGCGACGGCGGCGGCGACGCCCTGGCATGGCTCGACGCGTTGCTGCTGCGCGAAGGCGTGGAAGACGCCACCGGTGAAGTCTGGCTGCACGCCTACCCGCGCGTGCTGGGCCATACCTTTAAGCCGGTGAGCTTTTGGTATTGCCACCGTCCCGACGGAACACTGCGCGCCATCCTGGTCGAGGTGAACAACACCTTCGGCGAGCGCCACTGCTACCTGCTGGACGCGCCGCAGTACGGGCAAGAACTCAGGGCCGGCAAGGTGTTCCATGTCTCGCCGTTTTGCACGCTCGAGGGCGGCTACCGTTTTCGTTTCCTGCACATCGACAACGACGGCCTGAAAAAAACCACCGCGCGCATCGACTATGACGACAACGACGGGCCGCTTCTGGAAACCAGCGTCAGCGGAACGCTGGAGCCCGTCACCCGCGCCAGCCTGCGCAAGGCCCTGTGGCGCCATCCCGCCATGACGCTGGGCGTGGTCGCACGCATCCATTGGCAGGCCGCCAGGCTCTGGCTCAAGCGCGTGCCTTTTGTCCGAAAACCCAAGCCTCCCGAAACCTTTGTGACGCGATGAACATACTCCACACTTCCCCTGCCTCACAGGCATTCGGTATTCCGGGTGACGCCCCTGCGGCCGCGCGTACTGCACTCAACCTGTTGCGCCGCCTGAAGCACGGTTCACTGACGGTGTGCCTGCCCGACGGCTCGCTGCAGCGTTTTGGCTCCGGCGGCGCACCCACGGCCAGCCTGCACCTGCACAACTGGAACCCCTGCAGCGCCGCCTTGCGCTCAGGGGATATTGGTTTTGCCGAAAGCTACATCGCCGGCGACTGGACGACGCCGCACCTGACTGAGCTGATGCAGGTGTTCATCGCCAACCGCAAGGAAGTGGAAGATGTGATTTACGGCAGCTGGCTGGGCCGCCTGGTTTACCGCATCCGGCATTTGCTCAACCGGAACACCAAGGCCAACAGCCAGAAAAACATCCACGCCCACTACGACCTGGGCAATGCTTTTTATGCGCTCTGGCTGGACAGCACGATGAACTACTCGTCGGCCATTTTCGAGTCGCCTGAAACGCCCATGAAGGAAGCCCAGCACGCCAAGGTCCGCCGCGCGCTGAACATGGCCCAGGTCAAGCCCGGTGACCGTGTACTCGAAATCGGCTGCGGCTGGGGTGCGCTGGCAGAAATGGCCGCCACGGAATTCAACGCGGCTATCGTCGGCGTGACCCTCAGCACAGAACAACTCGCCTGGGCGCAAAAACGCCTGGATGGCCTGAAGGTACGCCGCGCAGAGCCGCCTTCAAGACGCGCGGCATACGCACAGGACAACGGGGCCAGCCATGACCTGCGCCTGCAGGACTACCGCGACATCGGCAAGACCACTCCTGATGCGCCCTTCGACGCCATCTGCTCGATCGAGATGGTCGAGGCGGTGGGCCGCGAATACTGGCCCGAGTATTTCCGGACCATTCACCGGCTGCTCAAACCCGGCGGCCACGCCTGCATCCAGAGCATCGTGATGGCCGACGGATTGTGGGAGCGTTACATCGCCTCCACCGACTTCATCCAGCAGTACATCTTTCCCGGCGGTTGCCTGCCCTGCCCGCGCGAGTTTCGTGCGCAGGCTGAAGCGGCCGGCTTCGACGTGGTCGACGAATTCGCGTTCGGCCAGGATTACGCGCGCACGCTCAGGCTCTGGCGCGACGACTTCATGGCCCAGGAGTCACGGGTGCTCCAGCTCGGTTTCGACAAAAAATTCATCCGCATCTGGGAGTTCTACCTGAGCTATTGCGAAGCTGCTTTTGCCGAAGCCAACACCAGCGTGGTGCAGTTCACGCTGCGCAGGCGCTGAGGCCGGCAGTGGCTAAAAACACCCTGGCTGCGGCAGCCGTACTGGTCACCCTGTGCACGGGCGCCCTGGCACAGCCGGCGGGCGATGCCAACCGCGCTGCGGCGTCGCCGGACAGCGCCGTCACCGGCCCGGCCGTTCCCACAGGCTCCCGGCCAGAGCTGGCAGAAGCGCTGCCCCAGGGCCGCCTGATCGGCAAAGGCCGCCTCACCGTGTGGGGCTTTGAGGTGTATGACGCGCGCCTTTGGGCACCGCCCGGTTTTGGCCCCGGCAGCTACGCGGGCCAGCCCCTGGCCCTGGAGCTTGCCTACCTGCGCGCTTTTGACGCGGCCGACATCGCGAGCCGTTCCCTGAAGGAAATGCGCCGCAGCGGGACTTTCAGTGATGCCCAGGCCGACCAGTGGAAACGCGACCTGCTGCGCGTGATTCCCGATGTCAAAAAAGGCGACCGCATCCTCGGGGTGCACCGGCCCGGCACGGGCGCGGCTTTCTGGATCAATGGCAAAGCCGGCGGGGAAATTCGCGACCCGGAATTTGCCAGGCTTTTTTTCGGCATCTGGCTGTCGCCCCGGACGTCTGAACCGTCTCTGCGCGACGCCCTGCTGGCCGGAGCGGCGAAGTGACTGGGCAGCGGCCTGGCGCAGCCGCAGGCGCCTTCAGCATGCGCAATGGCCTGGCGTATGGCCTGCTGGGCCTGCCGCTGGCGTTTGTGGCGCTGCCGCTGTATGTGATTTTGCCCAACCACTACGCGCGTGCGTTCGGCGTGCCGCTGGCCACCCTGGGCGCGATTTTGCTGGGCGCGCGCTTGTTTGACGCCCTGATCGACCCGCTTCTGGGCCGCCTCAGTGACCGGCTGTTTGCCCGCTCGGCGCGGGCGGTGCTGGCGCTCGGTGCCATTGCCGCCGTGGTGCTGGCACTGGGTTTTTCACTGCTGTTTTTCCCGCCCGTGCGTGCACCGGCCGCGCTCATTGCCTGGGCCACCGTGATGCTGGTGCTGACCTATGCGGCCTACAGCGCCCTGAGTGTGTCGCACCAGTCATGGGGTGCCATGCTGGGCGGCAATGAAGCGCAGCGAAGCCGCATCGTGGCGTGGCGCGAGGGCCTGGGCCTGGTCGGCGTCGTGACAGCTTCGATCACACCTGTCACGCTGGGGCTGCCTGCAACCACCGTAATCTTTTTTGTGGCGCTGGCAGCAGGCTGGCTGGCCTGGGCGCGTTCGCTCAGGCCCAGCACACGCCCCGCAGCAGCCAGACCTCACGGCCATCCTGCGCAATCGGCGGCTTTCGGGCTCTGGCTGCCGTTTGGGTCGGCGGCATTTCGCCGCCTGCTGGCCGTGTTCATGCTCAACGGTATTGCCAGCGCGGTGCCCGCCACGCTGGTGCTGTTTTTCATCCAGGACCGCCTGCAGGCGCCGCCGCACCTGGAGCCGCTCTTCCTGGGCAGCTATTTCCTGTGCGCAGCGCTGTCCATCCCGCTCTGGCTGGCCGTCGTCAGGCGGGTGGGCCTGGCACGCACTTGGCTGCTGGGCATGCTGCTGGCCATTGCCGTGTTTGCCTGGGCCGCGCAGCTGGGTGCCGGCCAGACGCTGGCTTTTGCCCTGGTCTGCGCGCTCTCTGGCGCAGCGCTGGGCACTGACCTGACGCTGCCCGGTGCGATGCTGGCCGGCGTGATCCAGGCCAGCGGCCAGTCGGGCCGGGCCGAAGGCGCCTATTTTGGTTGGTGGAACTTTGCCACCAAGCTCAACCTGGCATTGGCCGCCGGGCTGGCGTTGCCGCTGCTGGGCCTGTTCGGCTATGCGCCCGGTGTCCGTGACGCGGGCGCACTCAACGCGCTGGTCATGGCCTATTGCGTGCTGCCCTGCGCGCTCAAGCTGCTGGCCGCGGGCAGTCTCTACCTCTTCATCATCCGGCACCCTGAAAGCACCCCACCATGAATCACCCTGTTCCCCGAAACGGCTTTCGCCTTGCCCGGCTGGCGCCGGCTGTCGCACTGGCTGCCGCCATGCTGGCCGGCTGTGCCGGCCCCGAGATCACCGACTACGCCGCTGAAAAGCCCGTGCTCGACCTACGCCAGTATTTCAGCGGCACGCTGGACGCTTACGGCGTCTTCACCGACCGCTCGGGCAAGGTTGTCAAGCGCTTCACCGTGGTGATGAAGTGCAGCTGGCAGGGGCCGCCCGGCGCCGAAACCGGTGTGCTCGATGAAGACTTCACCTATTCAGACGGCACCAAAGACCGCCGCATCTGGACGCTCAGGCGCGGCGCCGACGGGCGCTACACCGGCACCGCAGCGGACGTTGTGGGGCAAGCCGCCGGCGAAGAAAAAGGCAATGCTTTCCGCTGGGGCTACACGCTCAAGCTGCCGCTGGACGGGCCAGGTGAAGCGGCAGGCGCGGGAGCCCAAAAGACGGTTGAGGTGCAGTTCGACGACTGGATGTACCTGATGAACGACAAGGTGATGCTGAACAAGGCCGAAATGCGCAAGTACGGCATTCGCCTGGGCGAGGTCACGCTCTCATTCGTCAAGCGCTGAACTGGTGACCTAAGTTAAGAAACAGGCTGTAACCCAATACTGACGCGCGCAAGCAGCTATTGATTTTATAGCAAAACAACCACAAATTATCCCCGCCATGCCCCTCAATCTTCCCATCACCGACTGGCGAGGCCGCTCCGTCTGGCTGGTCGGTGCCTCCAGTGGCATCGGCGAGGCCACAGCCCACGCGCTGCACGCCGAGGGCGCCAGGGTGTTTGTATCGGCGCGCAATGCCGAAGCGCTGGCGGCATTTGTGCGACGCCACCCGGGCGCAGTAGCCTTGCCGCTGGACGTCGGCAAGCGCGCAGCGGTACATGCGGCCGCGCTGACCGTCAAAAGCGCGGGCCCGCTGGACCTGGTGCTTTACTGCGCCGGCTACTACAAGGAACAGCGCGCCACCGGCTACAGCCTGGACGAGATGCTGCGGCATGACGACATCAACTACCGCGGCGCCCTGCATGTGCTGGACGCGGTGCTGCCCGGCTTTCTGGCGCGCAAGGCGGGCCACATCAGCCTCGTCGGCAGCGTGGCCGGCTACCGCGGCCTGCCCAAAAGCCTGGCCTATGGCCCGACCAAGGCTGCGCTCATCAATCTGGCTGAAACGCTGTACCTGGACCTCAAGGACAGCGGCGTCGGCGTGAGCCTGGTTTGCCCGGGTTTTGTGGAGACACCGCTGACCGCGCAGAACCAGTTCGCCATGCCCGGCCTCATCAAGCCGCCCGAAGCGGCCCAGGCCATGCTCAGCGGCTGGGCCGCCGGCCGCTTTGAGATCCACTTTCCGAAACGTTTCACCCTCTGGATGAAGCTGCTGGGCCTGCTGCCGCGCACGCTGTATTTCCCCTTGATCCGCAAATTCACCGGGCTTTAAGATTGGCCATGACCGAACCTGCCTATCCTGCACCACCCAGCCGGCTCGACGCCCAGGTCGCGCGCGTGGTGGCGTATTTTGAACACCTGTCGCCGGCCGCGCTGGAGCTGCTCGACCAGATTTACACCCCGGGTGTTTACTTCAAGGACCCGTTCAACGAGGTGCGCGGGCTGGCCGAAATGCGCGGCATTTTCAGCCACATGTACGAAGCGCTCGACCAGCCGCGTTTTGTGGTCACCGACACCGTCGCGCAGGGCGACCAGTGCTTCCTGGTATGGAACTTCGAGTTCCACTTCAAGAACTTCGACCGCGCGACCCTGCAGACCGTGCGCGGCAGCTCCCACCTGAAGTTCACCGGCAACGGCCTGGTGGACTTTCACCGCGACTACTGGGATGCGGCGGAGGAGTTGTACGAAAAGCTGCCGGTGGTGGGCGGGTTGATGCGCTGGCTGAAAAAGCGCGCCGGCCAGTGAGCGCCTGCGCCGTTGCTGCTATGGTTTTAATAGCTGCTTGCGCGCACCCTGATTGGGCTTAAGGCCATTTTTATGGCTGAAATGGATCTGTTTCGGGCCTCAAACGGCCCGTGATGCCCCTTGGCACCGCCAACAGAGCCCCAAGATCGCTGGAGGGCCTTTTTTTAGGCGCCAATTGTGCCTTTTAGCCAATAACAGCGCGCGCTGCCAGCTATTAAATACATAGCAAAATCGCAGCGGATGCGGAGAAAATGCCCGCGACCTCAGCCCGGCGGAATGCTTTCCGCGAAGCTCGCCCGCTGCATCAGCTTGTCCTGCAGCTTGGCCAGGTTGGGGTACATCTCGCGCCAGTTGATCTGCGTGAAACGCAGGTCGAGGTACCCCAGCGCGCAGCCGACTGCGACGTCGGACAGGCTGAAGTGAATGCCGCTGCAGAAGGCTTTGTCGCCCAGACCGGTGCTCATGGCCTTGAGGGTGGCTTCGATCTTGCCCATCTGGCGGTCTATCCAGGCGTCGCTACGCTGTTTGGTGCTGCGGCCGCCCCAGGTGGCTTCGAGGCGGGCCAGGATGGCGGCGTCGATCAGGCCGTCGGCCAGCGCTTCCCAGGTTTTGACTTCGGCACGCTCGCGGCCCTGGCCGGGGATGAGCTTGCCGACGGGTGAGAGGGTGTCGAGGTATTCGACGATCACGCGGGAATCAAAGACGGCTTCGCCGCCTTCCATGACCAGGCAGGGCACCTTGCCGAGCGGGTTGGAGGCCTGGATGGTGGTGTTGGCTGCCCAGACATCTTCCAGGACAAACTGGTAGTCGAGCTTTTTTTCGGCCATCACTATGCGCACCTTGCGCACATAGGGGCTGGTAGCGGATCCGATGAGTTTCATGATGATGTGAGATCGTGGTCCGGGGGAAGAGCATTCTATCGAGTAAGCCTATGGCCGGGCTGACGCGGGTGTAACGGGCAGGGCAAGAAGATTCTCAAATATGCACAACTTTTGAGCCCGCCGCACCTGCCTGCGCCCCGGCGGGCGCGGCAGGCGCCAAGCCTACAATTGGGGGATGAGCTCTTCCCCCCCTTTCTCCACGATCAATGCCCTGTCCCCGCTGGACGGCCGCTACGCCAGCAAACTGAACCAGTTACGCCCCCTGATGTCCGAACAGGGCTATATGCACCGCCGGGTCCAGGTGGAAGTGGCGTGGTTCATCGCGCTTTCCGATGCCAAATTTGCCGAATTCAAGCCGCTGAGCCCCGGTGCCCGCACGTATCTGCTGGGCCTGGTGAAAAACTTCTCGGAAGCTGATGCATCGGCCATCAAAGAGATCGAAAAGACCACCAACCACGACGTGAAAGCCGTCGAATACTGGATCAAATCGAAATTCGAAGCCCGGCCGGAGCTGCAGGGCGCCAGCGAATTTGTGCACTTTGCCTGCACCAGCGAGGACATCAACAACACCAGCCACGCGCTGCAGCTTAAAAGCAGCCGCGACCTGGTGGTACTGCCGGCGCTGGACAAGGTCATCGCGCAGCTGCGCGAAATGGCCCACGTGTATGCCGAAGAACCCATGCTGAGCCGCACGCACGGCCAGACGGCCAGCCCGACCACGGTGGGCAAGGAAATCGCCAACGTGGTGGTGCGCCTGGCCAATGCGCGTGACAAGATCGCAGGCGTCAAGCTGATGGCCAAGATGAACGGCGCAGTGGGCAATTACAACGCCCACCTCTCGGCCTGGCCCGACTTCGACTGGGAAGCCTTCAGCCGCAATGTGATCGAAACGCCTGAGCCGCTGGGCCTGGGCCTGACTTTCCAGCCCTACAGCATCCAGATCGAGCCGCACGACTACATGGCCGAGCTGTTTGACGCGGTGGCCCGTACCAACACCATCCTGATCGACCTGGCCCGTGACATCTGGGGCTATGTGAGCGTGGGTTACTTCAAGCAACGCCTGAAGGACGGCGAAATCGGTTCCTCGACCATGCCGCACAAGGTCAACCCGATTGACTTTGAAAACGCCGAGGGCAACCTGGGCCTGGCCAACGCGCTGCTGCGCCACCTGAGCGAAAAGCTGCCGATTTCCCGCTGGCAGCGCGACCTGACCGACTCGACCGTGCTGCGCAACATGGGCGTGGCGCTCGGCTACGCCGTGCTGGCCTATAACTCGATGGGCGTGGGCCTGAACAAGCTCGAACTCAACCGCGAAGCGCTGGGTGATGACCTGAACGCCTCATGGGAAGTGCTGGCCGAACCGATCCAGACGGTGATGCGCCGTTACGGCGTGCAGGGCGCTTACGAAAAGCTGAAGGAAGTCACGCGCGGCAAAACCGTCAAGGCCGAAGACCTGCACGCCCTGATCCGTTCGCTGGAAATTCCTGCAGCAGAAAAAGAGCGCCTGCTGAAAATGACGCCCGGCAGCTATGTCGGCATGGCGGCCGAACTGGCTAAAAGGGTCTAACCCCCGTCCAGGCTCACTGCGTGTAGCCTGTTCCCCCCTGCAAGGGGGCGGCGCCTGGGGCCGGCAAAGCCGGACCCGCGGCCCCCACTGGTGGAATACCCCGTTAGTTACGCCCATCGGACTCTTCAATGGGTGCCGCGGAACCGGCTTTGCCGGGCCGCAGGCACCGTCCCCTGCAAGGGGAAAAGGGCTACACGCAGTGAGCCCGATAGGGGTGTGTCAGTTTTCAGGCCGCAGGCGGGCGGCCCCCTCGGGACGCAGGAAACTACACGAAGTGAGCGACCGTGGGGGCTAGTCCACAATTCCAGCACTGCTCAAACCCGCCCTCGACGACTTCACCACAGGCGCACAGCCAGCGCCGCTGCGGCATGTTCTGCAGGTTGTGGAGCAGCTCGCGGGCGCGGGATTCCTGTTCGTGATGGGTGAGCCAGACTTCGGGCTGGCACTGGTCCGGCGGCAGCTCTCCGGCGACGCTGCCCAGAAAATAACGCTGCACGCTGGCAGCAATACCTGCTTGTTGCAGCACATCGACCCACAGCGCGGCAATGGCGATATTCGGGGCGCGTGTCAGTCTGAGCATGGAGTCAGTGTAGCGGCATCACTATCAAATTCATAGCTGCTTGCGCCCGTCGTGCATGGGCTGCGAGCCTAAATTGCTACATTTTTGGCGTGGCTTCGGGGGCGACAGGCGACGCGTCTTTCTGCGCATCCTTGTCCCTGTTCTCAAGCGCGCGGTCCGCGTAGCGGCCAAACCGCCAGGCCGTGGCCTCCTGCGTAATGCGCCGCCAGGTGCCGCGCTTCTCGGCAGGTGTCATCTCGGGCCAGTGCTGCACTTCGTCAAATGTGCGGCCGCAACCCTTGCACAGGGCGTCCCCCTGGCTGGTCGAGCAAATGGCGATGCAGGGCGTGTCGGCGGTTGTGTCGTACCAGACCCGCCACGCCGCCAGCGCCTTGGGCGGAAAACTTTTTTCGTCGGCCTCGTCCTCATGGTAGAAAACCATGAGCGCATAGACCTCGGCCAGCGCACGCAACTCGGGCGCCAGCGTCACGCCATCGGGTGAAGGTTTTTTGTCACGCCAGTAGTTGATGGCGGCTTCTATGTCGGTAATGTGGATGCCGGGCATGGAACGATGGGTCTAAGTGGGGCTGCCGCTGAGCGGATGAAGCGAGCGTGAGGTGCAGCGCCGGGCCGTTCATTATCGGGCAGACGGGTTGGTCCGCCCGCCATTGGGGAAATTGGCCACATTTCCGCATCAGGCCGGCATGCGGCAAAACCGGGTTGCAAAAAATCTTTTTTTATTGTCAAATAGCCAGACGAAGGGGAGTAACTCCCTCGTTTTGCTGCAATATACGAAAACAGACACCACAGCAAAATCGCTAACAACAAGTCGTCATTACGAAGTTGAATGAAACTTCCGGCTTGTTGGGCATGCAGCGACACTGCATGTCGAGCCAGACCTTCGATTGAAACCTGAACGGGTTTGATCGAGGCATTCCCGGCGTCCATCTACGCCGCTCCAAGGCCACTATCACACCCGCTCCGGTTTCACGAAGCCGGAAATCCGTCGTGCGCCGTCGCGCGGGTTTCCAAGTCGAAACTTGACATGGAGTGTGACGTGGAACTATTTACTGCCCCCTGGTGGTCCGCCCTGCTGGCGATCATCCTCATTGACCTGGTGCTCGCCGGCGACAACGCCATCGTGATTGCCCTGGCTGCCCGCAACCTCCCACCCCAACTGCAGAAAAAAGCCATCGTCTGGGGCACGGTCGGCGCCATTGTGGTCCGCTCGGCCATGACGGTTGGCGTGGTGTGGCTGCTGAAAATCCCCGGCTTGATGCTGSTGGGCGGCCTGGGCCTGCTGTGGATTGCCTACAAGCTGCTGGCAGACCAAGGCAACAAGGAACACGACGGCCCAATTGCCCACACTTTCTGGGGCGCGATGAAAACCATCGTGGTGGCCGACGCACTGATGGGTATCGACAACGTGCTGGGCGTGGCTGGTGCTGCGCACGGCTCGTTTGACCTGGTGGTCATCGGCCTGCTGGTCAGCATCCCTATCGTGGTGTTCGGCAGCACCATGGTGCTCAAGCTGGTGGAACGTTTTCCCGTCATCATCAATATCGGCGCCGCCGTTCTGGCCTTTACCGCCGCCAAGATGATTGTGAGCGAGCAGTTGCTCGACCCTATTTACGGCGGCCCGGGCACCATGCCTTCCGCTGAAACCCTGCACCTTGCCGCGCAGTGGGCGACCTACGCCCTTGCGGTGGCCGGCGTCCTGGGCGCCGGATGGTGGGCCACACGGCGCTCACGGTCACAGGATGCCGACCTGATTCCCCATTGAACCCAGCAACCCGTGGGGGGCGTATGCCCCTCTTTCAGCCAGCAAGCTTCTAAAACGACGACAACTCAAGGAGAACTTTATGGACAACATCATTGTGTACATTGACGATGCCGCATATGCACTGCAGATGCTGCAACCCATGCTGCCGGCCGGCGAGGCCCACAGCCCCACCCGCTGGATCGTGGTCGGCTGCGCGCCCCGCGTGACGCACCGCGTCAGCAAATGGGTGACACACAGTGCGCGCGAAAGCTGGCGCGGCAAGTGGGCCGAGAAGGTATTCGCGCAACTGACACCCCTTCTTCAGAAAGAGGGCAATACCGTGTTGACCCAGCTGGCCCAGACCACCCTGATCACCCAGACCGAGGGTCTGATCAAACAGTATGGCGTCGCACGCGTGCTGGATGCCCGGCGGCCGAAATTCGGCCAGGACATGCAGCCTGTTACGGCAACGCAGGCCCAGGAGAGCCACGGCATTCTGGGTTATGCCACCGCGCTGGCAGGTGCCGGGCTGCTGGTCGCCAGCGACTGACGGCATTACATGAAGTGCTGAGTCCGGGAAAGGGTTTCCCGGGCTTGAACGCTGCCCGGATTGCGCGGCCCTGAGGAAGCCAAAGTCGCAGCGTAGTCCGCGTGTGTTCGTCAAAACACTGGAGGCCGGGCTGGGCAAGGCGGTGGTATTCTTTGCCCATGAAACTCATCCTCAAATGGTTGTTAAGCGCAGCGGCCTTGTTGGCCGTTGCCTATCTCTACCCCGGAGTCATGGTGACCAGCTTCACCGGGGCATTGATTGCAGCAGCGGTACTCGGTGCTCTGAACACTGTGGTGCGGCCTATCCTGGTTTTGCTGACATTGCCCGTGACGCTGGTGACGTTGGGTTTGTTCCTGTTCGTCATCAACGCACTGATGTTCTGGGCTGCGGCTGGTCTGATCGACAGCCTGAAGGTCACGGGCTTTACCGCCGCGCTGATCGGCTCACTGATTTATTCCGTGCTGCAGCTAGCGATCGACTTTGTCCTGGAGCGCCTGCTCTTTAACAAGTAGTTCCGTTTGGCGGGTCCGCGTGTCGATGATCGACCCCTCGACATAGTCGGCACTGCCGGGATTGCTACGCATCATTCCCTGCGCCGCCTTGAAACGGTCCAGTGCTGCTGGATAGTCCATCTGGGCGGCGCGGCTTTCAGCGTCGGCGCGAATTGCCTGAACCTGCTTGTTTTGCTTGCCATACGCGACCGCAAGCAGTTGCCAGGCCATCGCATCCTTGGGGTGCACCGTCACCCAGCCTTGCAGGCGGCTTGAAACTTCCGGCGCACGGTTCGCGGCCATCAGGGACTGGGACTGTAACAACACCTCCGCGCGAGATGTCGCCCTGGAAATATCGGCAGCTGCCGCCGTCGGTGGCACCACGCCGGCCATCAAATCAAGTTCAACAGCCAGCAAATCCGCCGCATTGGCGGCTTGCGGTGCCCCCCCTGCAAGCGGCCTCAATCGCTCCAGCAGGCTTTTGGCCGTAGCGAAATCACGCAATCGGGCCGCTGCAAAAGCGCCACCATAGAGGACACCGGCATCTCGCACGTTATCGGCAGTGGGAAGCGGCTGCAATACGGCAACAGGACCGGCGTGGCGTTGGGCTTCCGCCACCATGGAGCGCAGCACATCAACGCCGGGGGCGGCCAGGATGCGTGCCCTCGATGCCATCATGGCGTGCAGCAAACGGGCCTTGCCGGCCTCGACTTCTTTTTCGCGCGTGGGCTTTGCCGCTTCCGTGGAAGACAGTTGTACGCGCGCGCGCGCTTCGGCGATCCGCTCGGTCGTCAACGGATGCGACCTCAGGTAAGGAAAGGCGCCATTGTCATTGAGGCGCGAGGCCTGCTGCAGCTTCTCGAACATGGCCGACACACCGCGGCTTTCAAAACCTGCGTCGGTCATGACCCCGAAACCCACACGATCAGCTTCACGCTCCATGTCCCTGGAGAAATTGAGCTGGTTCTGCATCGCCACCGCTTGCCCGCCCACCACGGCGGCGCTTCCTGCGTTGCTGCTCTTCCCGGCGGCCAGCACGCCAAGGATCATGGCAGCGATCATCCAGGGGGTCTGGCGTGATTGCTGGGTCAGCATGCGCGCAATATGCCGCTGGGTGACATGGCTCAGCTCGTGGCCCATCACCGCGGCCATCTCATCGGCGCTTCCTACTGCAGCCAACAGGCCCAGGTGCACGCCGAAATAACCTCCGGGCAAGGCAAAGGCATTGATGCTGCGGTCACGGATCAGGAAAACTTGCCAGGCAAAGCGCTCTTCAAGCTCGGCATTGAGCTCGCCCCTGGCCCTTGCCGCGGCTACGAGCGGCAGCCAGATGCCCTGGAGGTAATCACCGAGCACCGGGTCATCAATGTAGTCCGGGTCACGGTAGATGCTGACGGCAATGCGGTCACCAATGCGGCGCTCCGCCGCTGCCGCGAGGTCGGAGGTCTCTCCCAGCGACGGCAATGAACCCGTGGTTCCTCCCGCCACACCAATGGGCGCTTGGGCTAGCGAAGCATTGCCGGAAGCCACGAATACAAGACCGGCCAGCGCAAGCCGGGTCAGGATCAGTCGCGGCCTCATCGACATAGCTCGCCTAGAAGGAGTCAATGGGTGCAAATGCGAGTACCTCTGCAGTTTTGGCGTCGACGAAGACTGTCCAGAAAGTCTGCCGGCCCACCATGGGAACGTAGCCGACGGTTTCGGACGAACGCGACGGCAATTGCGATTTCAACGCAGCGTCGATTTCGGCCACGCGTTCTGGGAACCTGGTTTTCAATTCGGCCAGGGGGCGGCTCGCGCGGACGACCTGGGTTTGTGCCTTTTGGTAGCCTTGCCACAATGCCGGCTGCGCACTCAGTGCCGAACCCTGTACTGCGGCCATGGTAGCGTCAAAGCTTTCTTTGGAGTCTTTGAACTCACGTATTGACAGTAACGTGGGCCCAGTGAGCGGCAGCTGCTGGAACTCGGCAGGCGCCTGGGGCAACGCCTCGGGCGGGATATCCACGGCATGCACTACGCGGAATCGGTCCAGCTCAAAGACCAAGTGCACGGGGCGCGCCAGCAGCATGGTCCACAAGCCATAGGCAAGAGCCGCCACTTGCAGCAGGCCGATGACGGTGAGGTCCCGGCGCAGTACCTTATTGGATTTTCTCCGGTCGAAAATTGCCAGCGTCAATAAAGGCCCCATGACCACATCCACAGCAACCAGCAGCAAAAACAGCTCACGGCCGCCCGATATTTCCCGATAGGGATAGGGGTACCAGACTTCAAAGACGAGGGCTGCCGCCAATAGCGCAACAGCCAGGCTTGCAGCCAGATGAATGCCGGCAGCCAGAAACCGGCTCTTTAAAAGGCTTTGCGTGCTAGACATGCTCTTATGATGGGGGTTGGTTGTAAAGGTTTTGTAACGGTATGACAACGACTTCACCGCTGACCCATTTTGACGTGAACGGCCAGGCCCACATGGTTGACGTGGGCGCCAAAGCTGCGACCCATCGCATCGCAATTGCGCAAGGGAAAATTGCCATGAAACCGTCCACGTTGGCGCTGATTTTAGAGGGCACGGCAAAAAAAGGCGATGTACTGGGTGTCGCGAGGATCGCCGGCATTATGGCGGCAAAACGCACCAGCGATTTGATTCCTCTGTGTCATCCACTGGCATTGAGCCGGGTGTCCATCGATTTCGAGCCCGATGTGGCGAACGCCCGCGTTGCCTGTGTAGCAAGCGTGGAAACTGTGGGCCCGACCGGGGTGGAAATGGAGGCGCTGACGGCAGTACAGATAGCCTTGCTCACGATCTACGACATGTGCAAGGCGGCGGATCGGGGAATGACCATTACCGACGTGCGCCTTCTTGAAAAGCATGGCGGGAAATCGGGGCACTTTGTCAACACTTGAGCGAAGGTACAGCGGAAAAGGCGGCTGCGCGAGGAGCCTCACAACCTTACCCTACACCGTTGCCGGTTAGGAAATGAGGAAGATCCGGGATGCCGCTTGTCAACGCATCCTTCATGTTGCGCAAGGACAGAAGCTTCGCTCCCAACACTGACTCAGAGTATTGAGCGGCGTCCCCGAGAGCAGCCCATGCAACTGCGCCAACCCGTCGTTCTCATACAGCAGCTCGCCGCGTTATCGTGCCGGGCAACGCTGCAGAGGCTCGTCAAAGTGGTGCCGCAAACCAGCCGGCCAATAGAGGTGCGATCACCTCAGCCCGGAAGAAGGCCGGATTGAAGCGTATTCATTTGCTTCCATCGGGAGTATTCCTCCGGAAATGCCGCTCGATAACGCGCGAGATGCATCAGGGCCTCATCGTCACGGCCCAGCATGACCGCGCTCTCAATGACTTTTTCAATCACCCGGGGTTCTGGTGAATAGTGGAGCAACTCTGACGCAAGGGAATTGATCGCCTCCGCATTCCCGACCGTCAAAGCTGTAACACTCAACTCCGCAAAAAACACCTGATTCTGAAAAAACCCGGCTCCCCGGATTTTTTCCAGGGTATTTTCGCGGTAAGCCGGACTCCGCTCAGAAGGCGGTAGATAGATCTGGCTGACCCGGTGATAGCTATTGACGGCGTACACCAGCGCCGCGATTGAAAGCGCCGCCAGCAGGGTTTGAGTAAGCAATACGCGTCGGCGTCCGTTGCTTTTTACCGCCCATCCGGGGAGGCTTGTGGCCTTTGCGGTTGCCGTGCCACCCGGCGAAGAGGTTATCCACAACAAGCCCAGGCACAGCCCGAAGCTTATTTGGAACGGGCCATACCAAAGGGGATACTCCAGCATACTGTGAAGCAGGATGACCAAGATGACCCCCCACGCCAGCTGACGGGTGGGGTCGGTGTCGCGCCACGGCTTGGCCCGGTAGACCAGCCATGCACAACCTGCACAGATCACAACGGCTGCCGGAACGCCCAGTTCGACAGCAAGATGCAGCGGAAGGTTGTGTGCGTTGTCCAGGATTTCACAGAAACGGGGCCCCTGATACAAATGAATGTAATGCGCGTAGTCCAGCTCATTGAGCCCCCAGCCCAGCCACGGCCTGTTCGCAATCAGCTCCAGCACGTTTGACCACAGCACCATCCGGCTGCTGCAGCCACCCTCGCCCGCAATGCGGCCGAAGACATTATTTCCTACCGCACCACTGACAAGCTGCAGCAACCAGGGCAAGGACAGTGCCGAGATAAAGTAGGCCACAACCGCCCACAGACACAACTCCAGCAGCCGTGAGCGCCCGGGAGGTTTCCAAAACCATATGAGTGCAGTGATGAGAAGTAGCTGCAGAAGCCCTGTTCTCGATGCTGAGGCAGCATTGCCCGCAGCGAGCAACACCGCCATCGGCACGGCCGAGACACGCATCCGGCCATGAGCCGCGAACCACAGCAACGCAAGCAATCCAATATTGGTCAGGGATGCGAACTGATTGCGTTGCCGTAAGTTGGCAAACGCCTCGCCGACAGGTGACACATTCACCCAAGGCGCCAACGGCGAAGCCAGGTTGAAATACTGGCACAGCCCGATTGCGCAGCTTGACAATGCCGCAATAAGCCAAACCCAGCAAATCGCTCGCCGGCATCCGAAGCCGTAGCCACTTGCCCACAATGCAGCAGCACCAATGCAGCACATGGCGCCTGCGAGCAGCATCATGTCTTGCCACGGACGTGTTCCCCCGCCTGATAAAGAAACCCAGAAGAGGAAGAGCATTCCCGCAAGCCCTGCCTTGAGCAACAGGCCACGCTCCGCATTCCCTCCAGCCAGGAGAAGAGCGCCGCAAATCCACGATATTGCCAGCGGCACAACAGCCGGGCTAGGCCCGCCGGCAAAGGGGTTTAACCAGGTCACCAGCATGAGCATGACGGCAAGGCCGGACATGCCGCACAGCACCTTTTTTTCCATTCCCGTCTCAAGCATGAATGGGCCGTCGCCGGAAGCGCAGTTCAAACTGGCTGCTTTGATTGGCTCGACGGGCCTGCGCCACACACGAGCTACGCACTGATCGCTTGTACCCCATCTAGCTGGCCGCGCGTCCGTAGCAGGCTTGCTCAAAAGTCGCTGTCGCTTTAGGCACCGGTACGGGGTTTTGAAGGTATTCCACCAATTGACGCGCCACAGGTAGTTTGCTGCCCATCAACGCGTTCTTGAAAGAGTCCACTTGCCCGTTGCTCATTCTCCAGACGATATAGAGAATCCATTTCGCCTCGTCGATCCTTCCGGATTGAGCCAGCGCCAATATGGTGGAGTTTTGAAACCAGATCTCCGTCATTACGCAGCCGATTGCAGCCGCGCGCTTGAGATGGGATTCGTAATTTGTTTCGCTCACTGTTTCGAGCTGAAGGCCCGGAAAATCTGCGTAGCGGCGGAACCAGAAGACGCGTTCGGCATCTTTCAATCTTTCGGCCTGGGTACTAACCAGGCCGGGAGCGTAAACCGGCGTCAAAAGATAGTAGTCGCGGTTCATCGATAAGGTAACGCCCAGCACTGAGATTCCGGCAAGTACGGCCGCCATGCGTACAGCCTTCGGCGCGGGCGTTCTTTCCCCGCAATTGCCGGGGTCCGACAGATCGGCGTCAGACCGAGCCGCGCCTGGGCGCCGGCTGCATGTCAGGGTACCGAGTAACCAGCATGCCGGCAGCAGGAAATACGCGTACCACAAAGGAAACTCGACCAGTGAATGAATCAATAGGCACCCAAGGCAAACAAACGCTAAAAATCCGTAACTGGTCGCGAAAAGGCCTCGGGCTCGCCACAGTACCCACGCGATCAAGCTGAAGAACAGAATCGCAACGGGCAAACCAAAATCGAACGCCAGCTGCAGGAGGAGATTGTGGGAATGAGACATGCCGACTCCCACCTCGATACCGGCGCCACCCAGGAAAAATGTAGCGGAATATCGCAGTATTCCGTTGCCCGCCCAAAGATGTTCCATCACCATAAGTGCAGTCTGGCGCCACGCGGCAGAGCGCATACCAAGCCCTTCCGAAGAAGTCTGTGCCAGCTTCTGAACACCGAAAAACTCGGCCCCGCCGGACCTGCTCACAAGAAAAAGCACTAGCCAGATCGCACCCACAAGCGCAATCGGAAAAACCGCTTTGACAAGACCTCGACGGTCGCGAAAGGACGATGCCGCCATGCACATGGATATGAAGAAGACCTGCAATAGCGCTGTCCGGGAACCGGTGGTGGTGATGCCAAAGATCACGACTAGGCTCAACAAGGACCAAAGCCACGTACGGATGCTGCCGGTGCGTTGAAGAAAAACCAGAGCGACCAGGCCCAGATTCAGGAAAGTGCCCTGGTGATTGGGCTGCCGGATAAATCCAAAAGTTCGACCGGCATCACTGACCGGGGAGATGAGCAGCCAGCGGGCGTCAAGCTCGAAATATTGCGCGGCAGATGCAAATGCAGCAAGGGTCGCAGCGATGGCGAGACCTTTGGCACTCGCCTGAAACCAGTTCATGGCGTGCTCTCCGGCGCATGCCGCATGTCCTGCCCCCACGGACAAGCCAGCACAAACAAGGTATCCAAACACCACAAGGTAAGCGTCCATTTGCTGCCGCCCGAATGCAGCATACTGAAGCAGCGCCACCGCGAAAAGCAGCACGAAAGCCCCCACAGCCGCCAGAAATTCCACCCGTCTCTCGATGAGAAAGACGGCATCGGCGCCCAGGAGAATCAACATCAACGCCAGACCGGTCACGCATAGCGCCTCGGCTGTGAAGTTCGTCAACGGGATGGTGCCGTAGCCAACCAGTGCCGGCAGTCCAAAAACAATGAACCCCACGAGGTAGATCAACCACACCCGTTGTTCTTGCGCCCGCACCGTCATTTTTCTGTCCACTTCATGCAAAAGCCTACATTTGAGCTGGCCACATTCTGACCGCTTTTCTTGCGCCCACAAAAAAAGGCACCCGGAGGTGCCTTTTTACAGACAGGAAGACCTATCAGTTGCCGCGGCATGAACCTGGCAAATACTTGACTGGCGTACCGGAAGCCGTGCTCGGGCCGCAGATCCACTGCTTGACCAGGGAACCGGCTGCCAGCGTACCACCTGCTGGATCGGAAGGAACCAAGGCAATCCAGGTGCTGCCGATCGTGGAGTCATTGATGGTATCCGACACTTGAACGCTGACGGTGCCAGTTGCGTTGGTCTGGATACGGTTGACATACTTGCTCGTCGACACTGTCGACTCGCAGCCCCATGAACCAGCCGTTGGCAGGCTCGAAGCGGACTGGAAGGTTTCAGTAATGGACGTGCGGCAAGCAGAAGCAGCAAGAATCACTTCAGACAGCTTGGCGCGCTTGGTGTAATCCTGATAAGCAGGCAGAGCCACCGCAGCCAGAATACCGATAATCGCCACGACGATCATCAATTCGATCAGGGTAAAACCCTTTTGCATAGAACGCTTCATAAAAACTCCTTGGTTGAAAAAACTAGCTCGTCTTAACTGCAGTTTTTGTGCCACGTTAAAGAGCCTTCTTTTTCGTGATTTTTGGACCGTAAAAGGCGACCAGCTTACCTTTTTGACTCATGACACTGAATCCAATGACATTTTTGTCATTTGATGCAGACCGATCGGACCATCTTCAGGTCCGTCAGGCCCATAAGTACTTTTTCCATTCCGTCCATCTTGAGTGTGCGCATGCCGCTGTTGACAGCACTTGCAAAAAGCTCCGCTACGCGGGCGCGTTCCTGGATCAGTTTTTTGGCGGCATCGTCAGCAATCATGAGTTCATGCAAACCAACGCGGCCCTTGTAACCGGTTTTGTTGCACTTGTCGCAGCCAACCGCACGGTACAAAGTCAGTTTGTCATCCTTGCCGTAACGCTCCATCCAGTCCTCGAAAAGCTTTTGTGACTCCCCACCAGGATCGGCTTTCCAGGCTTCGGTATGGCGCAATTCTTCGGAATATTCCTTGATGAAATCCTTGATCTCCTGCGAACTCGGTTGATAGGCCTYTTTGCAGTCGCAGAGTTTTTTGGCCAGGCGTTGGGCCAGGATACCCAGCAACGCATCTGCAAAATTAAAGGGGTCCATGCCCATGTCCAGCAAGCGCGTGATGGATTCAGGGGCCGAATTGGTATGCAGTGTCGAGAAAACCATGTGGCCCGTCAGCGATGCCTCAACCCCCATGGCCACAGTTTCCTTGTCTCGCGATTCTCCGACCATGATGATGTCCGGATCAGCTCGCAGGAAAGCACGCATGACCAGTGCGAAGTCGATACCCGCCTTCCTGTTAATCTGGACTTGGCGCAAACCCTTCTGTGTAATTTCCACAGGATCTTCGGCAGTCCAGATTTTGGTATCAGGAGTGTTGAGGAATTTGAGGATGGAGTGCAGCGTTGTAGTCTTGCCTGAGCCAGTAGGCCCGCATACATAAAAAAGACCATAGGGCTTTGAGACGGTCTTCTCCAGTCGCTCCTTGTTGTGCGCGGTCAGCCCGAGTTTTTCAAGTGGGATCGGCTCACCTGCGGCAAGAATCCGCATGACCACGTCCTCCACACCACCGGCGGATGGAATCGTGGCGACCCGAAGCTCGATGTCCAGTGGGCCGTATTTCTTGAACTTGATCTTCCCATCTTGCGGTTTGCGCTTTTCAGAGATATCCAGGTCGCACATGATCTTGAGGCGTGTGACCATGGCTTGGCGAAACTGCGCCGGCACTTCAATATAGGGCTGCAAGGTACCGTCAATGCGAAACCGGATACCGGTTTTGGCTTTTCCGGGCATCGGCTCGATGTGGATGTCCGAAACCTTCTGGTTGTATGCGTCAATGATGACCTTGTTGACAAACTTGACCAGCTCGTTGTCTGCTGCGGCGGACTCCAGCGAAGAGTCGTCATTCGACTCACCCTCTAGTGGGGAGTCCATGTCTGCAAGCAGTTGGTCAATGGTGCTACTGTCTGCAACCATCCCGAAAAGCTGCCCCAGGGTTTCCTCAAATTCCGTCTGGGTTGTAACGCGGTAGGAAAATTTTGAGACGCGGGAAAACACCTGCGGAACCACGCGAGCTCCCCGCACTGCCTCCGGATCCACACACATGATCACAAGGCCCTCGGTAGTTTCCTCCAGCGGAATCCAACCCTGCTGCTCAATAAAATCCCGTTTTAACGCACCATGCAACATCTCCGAGCGAATTCGCCCGGCATTGAATGCTTCGTAGGGAACACCGAAAAACTTGGCAAGCGAGGCACCAATCTGAGTCGGCCGAATGTGGAAGTTGGCCATGAGCATATGCTCGACAGATTGACCTTCTTCCCGGGCCTGAAGGATGCATTGCTGCAATTCTTCCTGGGAGAGCACACCTTCCGTGACCAGACCGTCGTACTTTGTAGCTTTGCGCCTTTGGCTGTCCCCAGCTTTCTGCATTCGCTGGCGGATGGCAATACCCAGGGTCTTGCAAAGCTGCAGCGCACCGTCTTCCTCAAGCTTTCCGAAGGGCTGATCGCTGCGGTTGTTGATAACCTGCAGGACGCCATACAAAGTGTCCCCATCCATGACGGGRGCCACCAGCATCTGTTTTGTTCTGTATCCCGAGCGTTTGTCGACTTCCTGGAGAAAGCTCAAGGCAGGATGGATTTTCTTCAGTGTCTCCTCATCGTAGACGTCCGCAATATTCACCATTTGGCGAGCCATCGCGACATAACCCGCAATGCTTTGTGCACTGACCGGGAGTTTCAGGTCACGGCTGGTATTGAGCCCAGTCTTGACCTTGGAAACAATGGAGCTGCGATCTTCGTTCACGGCATAAAGCGTCAGCCGGTCCGCATTAAAAAGCTTGCAGATGTCCTGGCTGGCCTCGAGCATGATCTGCTCAACATTTTCCGTCTCATGAATTCGATTGGTAACCAGCTGAAGTTGCCGGAAATACAGCGCCTCAAAAGTAACGCCGCGCTCCTGGGGAGGCAGCATCTGGGAGTCAAAAAATTCGTCCTCAGGATCACGTTGCAACACGGCGCTCATAGTTCAAACTCCTGGCCCGCCCTCAACCACCGAATGTCATGCGACACATTCGGACCAAACGGGCGGGTTTGGTCAAAACGCTGTATCTCGGCCATGATCAGGTCAGTTTCAGCTGGCTTCGTGTGGGTTATATAGATGGGATAACTGTTTCCTCGCTCAATGCAATCGAGTTCATCGGCAAGAGCATGGGGAGAAAGGTGGAGGCTTCGCTTGGCCAGGTCGCGCTCGCGATTGCTGAACGCAGTCTCGATAACCAGCATGGCAACCCTTACTTGATTGATACGGGCCCATAAAGCCGGGTTTTGCTCGGTGTCACCCGTGAACACCCAATAGCCCTTTCCTGTGGCTACCGCGTAGCCTGCTGCAGGAACGGTGTGCACGGCTGGCAGCACCTCTATTTGCTTGCCGGCCAATAACAGGGTTTGCCCGACCTCCAGTGGATGAAAACTGATGAATGGCGCCTCGGCGCTGGGAATTCGGGAAAAATCAGGCCAGATAGTGTTATTGAAAATATGCGCCTTCAGCGCATCGATCGTTCCCTGCAAGGCGTGAATCTGTATGGGTGTTGTACGACGGGCAGCAATGGCATCTACCATCAATGGCAGAGCGGCTACGTGATCGAGGTGCGAGTGCGTCAACAACACATGGTCCACGCCAGCCATCTCATCCAGCGTGAGGTCCCCCACTCCTGTTCCGGCATCGACCAGCAAGTCATGGTCGAGCAAAAAAGACGTGGTTCGGCAGTCTTTAGCAATGGCTCCCGAGCAGCCGAGTACACGTACTTTCATGTGGTTTTCCGGTTGGCCTTGACTTGGAGGGTTTGCTATTTGGTTTCGAAATTGGTTGCGCCATCCCATTCCGGATCAAAAGGCAACAGTCTCATGGAGGCTACACGCTCTGCGTACAGCTGGTAAAGGAACTTTTTGCCATTTATCCGATGTAAATTGAGTAATTGCACGTCGCATTGATCCCAATCCTGAGCACGATAGGCTTTAAGTGCCATGCCCCAGGCTTTCAGTTCCGCGGCGGTGTCCTTGTCGATTCGATCCACTGGCGCCAACGGCCAGAAAATGGACACCGCCTGATCCTTGCCTTTTACACGAACTTTGTCCAATTCTTGCCACGCAAAATCGTTCGCCTGTTTTCGCGTGGACTCGCTGACCACAATGTCGACCCCGTAGGTTTTGGACAGCCCTTCCAGCCGCGACCCCAGGTTCACAGAGTCGCCTATCACGGTGTAACTGCGGCGGATATCGGAACCCATGTCGCCAACGCACATCGTGCCGGTGTTGATCCCGATGCCTATCCCAATCTCGGGTAAACCCTTGATTTTGTGCTCCTCGTTGATCTTTCTGACTGCATTCGACATCTCAAGCGCCGTTTTAACTGCTAGTCCAGCATGATCCTGCGTATCGACGGGGGCACCCCAAAACGCCATCACACAGTCACCCATGTATTTGTCAATCGTGCCCCGATTGCTACGAATCAGATCTGTCAACCGGCTGAAAACACTGTTCAGCAATGCCTGCAACTGGGTTGGCTCCATCGACTCTGACATTTTGGTAAAAC